>NZ_JAEQCF010000140.1:0-8897 GCF_020738625.1 Microcoleus sp. PH2017_09_SFU_O_A | reverse complement strand
GCTTTCTTCAGTAATTACCACTTTAATTCCTGCTAAGCAAGCTTTGTACTTGAGCATCTCAATAAATCGAGCGTGAGGAATACTGACAAAGTTCTGATTATTGCGCTTGCCGATGTTGATTTCCTGTTTCCAGCCATCATTTTTTCCAATCACCAGTGTCCCAATATGGTTGGCTGCCAAGTGATTGATGATAAGTCGGCTAGCATTATGCAGGTAATTATCAACTTTGCAGTTGCGTTTGTGCGTCAGTTGTTTGATTCTGTTGGATGTCTGCTGCTCTCTTTTGAGCTGAGATTGTAGTTGGGCTTTTTTCTTGTTGTAATAAGCATTAAGAGCTTTAAGAGGTCTTCCATTAATGATTAATGGTGTCAACCCCAAAACATTTGAACTAAGTGCTGCAAGGTTATTTAACCCGATATCAATACCTGCAATATTTTCCTCATTCCCTTGCTGTGTTTGAGCAATAGCTTCATATACTACCTCGATCGCATAGTGAAAAGGTAATGGTACAATTCGTACCTGTTGAATTTCACGAACCCGAGTTGTCAAAAAAATGTCTGTTTGGGAAAGATGAACTACTCCTTTTGTCAGCCATTGCTGGCTAACTGCCTGGGATGTGTAAGTAACAACGAATCGACCATCAGTTTTATGTTTGTACTGAGGAAGCTTGGGACGCCCAAGAAACTTCTGTGGACAATTCGCATACTTCTTACTCGCCTCAAAAAACGAGATCCAACTTTCGTGCAATCTCATTAAAGTCTGTTGGCTAACCTTAGCTGGCAGTGCCGTATAATCAGCCGTTCCCTGACACAACTTCACCATAGCGTTGTAGTTAAGGTATTTGGCCTCAAAGATGAAAGATTGCCGAATCAGATAATTGGCGTAGTTGAACAGATTCTTAGACAGAAAGCACAAGCGGGCGCACTCAGCATAAAAGCCGTGATGTTTGTCAATAATATGTTTCTGTACTAGCCTCATCTGTGTTAGTGTTGTACTAACACCACTATAGCAGATGTTAGGACTAATGGCAAGAATATCAGATAAGGTTTTGACGGTGAGAGTACCAGACATAGAGATGGAAATGTTAGATCGCTATTGCGCTCAGACAAAAAGGACAAAAACCGACGTGATCAGAGAGCTGATCAGGGGTTTGCCGATCAAGGATAAATGAGTATAGATGACGATAAATGTCTATAAACTGAGTGAAGTTTCCCTATACTTAGTCTCGTGGCATCTCGGCTAAGGCTGAGTTTGTTAACTATATGTTAAAATATTTGAGAATAGTTGCTAATAATTCCTTTTTAATCTACTATGCTTAAGAGCAGTAGATATTGCTTCGTGGGGGTTAAAGCGCACATTGGCATCTAACGCAAGAGAGATTAAAACTACGAACTCGCCAAAAAATCGTCTTTCTGGGCTGGTTGGATGGCTGTGTCCGAAATATTAACAGGGAAAGAGTTCGCTGAAACTGGAAATTTAGCGATGTATACCATTGTGCGCTGCCAGTATTGAGAATTAATCTCAAGTCTGGTGCACAAGCAAGCCAAAGCAAAAAGTTACTAAAATCGATCGACAACCAGAACAGATGAAAGAAAACACCCAAGAATACAGCCAACAAAACGAACAGCTAAACCCCAGACAGTTCGGGGCTTTTACCTTTTACGGCGAGACACCAGAAGTCTCTCAAACCGCAGAGGATAGCACAGAAATTCAGCCAGACTCAGCTCAAGGTAAATCATTCCCGCTAGCAATGGCAAGCGTTGGCGACAAGCTGCGGATAGTCAAACTCAAAGGTTCAGAAGGCACTGTGCGGCGCCTCATCGGCATGGGATTAGTCCCCGGCATCGAAGTTCAAATAGTCAGCAATTCAGGGGGTTCCGTGATTGTGGGAATTGGCGACAACCGCATTGGTTTGGGGGCGGGTATGGCACAAAAAATTATGTGTACGAATTAACGGAATTTGGGCATTGGGCACGGGGCATTGGGCATTGGGCATTGGACATGAAAAAAAGTTATTAAGCTGTTGCTCATTTAAACTGCAATATTCGGGGCGGTACTGCGAATCCACCCCGCAAGAGTTTGATTATTTCTTGACATACAGTTTAAATGCCACAACAGCTTACCAATGAACAATGACCAATGCACTTAATTACCAATTACCAATTACCAAGAAGAATGGGTTTAAAACCTCCTCGTTTTAGGGGGAAATAAAACAAAATTATTTACTGTTTCAATCCTCTTCCTTTTATGGAGAGGTAGCCCTCAAGCGGTCAACTGTCAACTGTCAACTGTCAACTGTCAACTGTCAACTGTCAACTGTTAACTGTTAACTGAATAACTAGCCATTACAATAGAAAAAAATGAACGATAAAAAACAACTGCGAGATTTAGCTGTTGGCAGCATCGGCCGAGTAGTTGGCTATGAGAAAACAGCCCGCGGTTACAAAAGTAAATTGTTAGCAATGGGATTGACGCCGGGAACAGAATTTACTGTTACCCGCCACGCACCCCTAGGAGATCCCGTAGAAATCCTAGTGCGGGGTTTCAAACTCAGTTTGCGGAAAGATGAAGCCAATATCTTATTTGTACAGGAAGTAGAAGAATGACTAAGCAAATCATTGGATTGGTGGGCAACCCCAACTGTGGAAAAACTACTTTATTTAATGCGTTGACAGGTGCTAACCAGCGAGTCGGTAATTGGCCGGGAGTAACAGTTGAACGCAAAGAGGGAAAATACCCTCACGACGGTTTTGTAATTACTATTGTTGACTTGCCGGGAGTTTATTCTATCGATGCCGAAGATGGAGATACCGGACTCGATGAATTGGTAGCGCGAGATTATTTGCTATCTGGCGAAGCTGATGTGATTGTGAATATTGTTGATGCTTCCAACTTAGAACGAAATTTGTATCTCACAACGCAAATTTTAGAGATGCGCGTGCCGATGATAGTCGCGCTAAACATGATGGATGTTGCCAAGGAACGAGACATCCGAATTAATGTTAGCAAACTCGCAGAACGCCTCGGCTGTATGGTAGTGCCGATGAGTGCTACGTCAAATGACGGGGTGCCTTTGTTGCGCGATGCTGTGAATAAGGCGCTGGTTAAGCCGATCGTACCATCTGCCTGTGTAGCTTATCCGGCTGTCATCGAAGATGCGATCGCCCAACTAATCCCGCATATCCAACAGCATAGCCCAAACCGCAGTATCGATGCCCGCTGGACAGCCCTGAAACTACTAGAATACCAGGATGAAGTCGCCCCGGAACTCGCCAATACAGAGTTAGAAAAAATAGTCGTCCCGCACCGCCGCCGAGTCCACGAAACCCTCGATGACGACTTAGATATTATCATCGCCGACAGCCGCTACACCTTCATCCGCACCCTGACTCAAGGCGTCGCCGAATCTTCCAGAGAAGTCAAAGCCAATCTTTCCGATAAAATCGACCAAATTGTGCTCAACCGCTGGTTAGGCATTCCCGTATTCTTGATGGTGATGTACTTAATGTTCACCATTTCGATTAACGTTGGGGGAGTGTTTATCGACTTCTTTGACCAATTCTTCGGGACAATTTTTGTAGATGGTTTCGGCGCCCTTTTAGAAACTATCAAAGCCCCTGGATGGTCGATCGGACTGCTGGCAAAAGGTGCTGGTGGGGGGATTCAAACTACATCTACTTTTATTCCCCAAATTGGGATGATGTTTTTGTGTTTGTCAGCCCTCGAAGACTGCGGCTACATGGCACGGGCAGCTTTTGTGATGGACAGATTAATGCGATTTGTCGGACTTCCCGGCAAATCCTTTGTACCGATGATGATCGGTTTTGGGTGCAATATTCCCGGAATCATGGCGACGCGGACATTAGAAAATAAGCGCGATCGCACGATGACGATTATGATGAATCCATTCATGTCTTGTAGTGCCAGATTAGCAGTTTACGCCCTGTTTTGCGGCGCATTCTTCCAAGTCGGCGGTCAAAACATGGTGTTGGGGCTTTACCTGTTAGGTATTTTAGCAGCAGTGCTCACCGGGCTAATCTTAAAAAACACCATCCTGCAAGGAGAAGCTGCACCGTTTGTGATGGAACTGCCGCCCTACCACATTCCTAAGCTTAAAGGCGTGCTGCTGCGGACTTGGGACAGATTGCA
Organism: Microcoleus sp. PH2017_09_SFU_O_A; assembly: GCF_020738625.1. NCBI lineage: Bacteria > Bacillati > Cyanobacteriota > Cyanophyceae > Oscillatoriales > Microcoleaceae > Microcoleus > Microcoleus sp. PH2017_09_SFU_O_A. The sequence continues at coordinate 4,748 of NZ_JAEQCF010000140.1, read as the reverse complement.
AGCTTTTATCAAAAAGGCGGGAATTGCGATCGTAATTATGGTCGTTATACTAGGATTTATGGGTTCAGTCGGCACCGATGGTTCCTTCGGCAAAGACAACAGCAAAGACTCAATTCTTAGCGCCGTCGGCCGCGCGGCAACACCTGTATTTACACCAATGGGAATCACCCAAGAAAACTGGCCCGCCACCGTCGGTTTACTAACAGGAGTATTTGCCAAAGAAGTCATGGTTGGAACCTTAGATTCCTTATACACTCAACTAGCAGACGAACAAAAAGCAGCAGGTGGAGAACCGGAGAAAGAAGAAGAATTTAGCTTCTGGGGAAACATCGGCAAAGCATTTTTTAGCATCCCAGAAAATCTCACAAAACTTCCCGGTCAAATTTTTGATCCCCTCGGCTTAAGTTCTGCCAATATTACAGACCAAAAATCAGCAGCAGAAGCGCAAGGTATTTCTGGTAACACCTACGGACAAATGTCCCAGCGGTTCGGTTCTGATAAAGCCGCCTTTGCTTATTTGGTATTCGTATTACTGTACTTTCCCTGCGTCTCTGCAACGGCCGCACTTTACCGCGAAACTAACTTGGGGTGGACTGTATTCGCAGGTCTATGGACTACTGGTGTCGCCTATTTTACAGCAGTTGGATACTATCAAATAGCCACATTTTCAGAGCATCCAGACTCATCTCTGGTTTGCATTGTCAGACTAATCATAGCGATGGGCTTGACTCTTGTGGCATTAAAACTAGCTGGTGGAAAACGAGCAAAGCGACGGGAAGCAATCAGTAGTTAGTCGTTATTAGTTATTAGTTATTAGTTATTCATAGCAGCCAGCAAATAACCAGTAACTAATAAGCATTAACCAATAACAGCGTTCATCTGCGTTTAAGAATCAAACAAAGGAGAAAAACCATGATTTTAAGCGACATCCAAAAATTTATTGCTGACAACAAAAGAGCCTCCATCGCGGATCTAAAAATTCACTTCCGCATGGATGGTGATGCTTTGCGCGGAATGTTAAATCGCCTAATTCGCAAAGGCAGAATCAGTAAAATGGCAGAAGCTAAAAAGTGTGGTGGATGTCACAGTTGCGCCGACGATGCCACCGAGATTTATGTATGGGTAAATCCGGGCGAGTCGGTGTCAGCAAAAGATCCGGTTTCTGCAACTTGCCATTAAGAAATCAGGAGACGGCAGTGCCGTGTCCCTACCGTGATTAATTGTAGGGAAACGGCACTGCCGTCTCCTCGCTTGTCATTCCGGCGCAGCCGGAATTGATATAACGCAGATCCGGAGGCTCTGCCTGGGAACCAGTTAACCAGTTAAAATTATACAATTTGGTATATGATTTTATTAAACATCTGAATATATGTTCAATGATGATAATCATTCTAAAATCTCAAAAGGATACTGAATAATGACTCAAACTCCTTCCCTCAAAACGCTACAAACTAAGATTGGCGGAATGGACTGCGGCAACTGCGCCAAAACAGTAGCAGCAGGCTTGCAAAAACTGCCCGGACTTACCGAAGTCAATGTAGTTTTTGCAACAGAAAGTTTGCGGTTAAATTACGATCCTCAACAAGTAACAGAAAAAGCTATTTTCGATCGCATTCAAACTTTAGGCTACACGATCGAACAGACTACCACAGCAATACCATCATCGGAGAATTCCGGTTGTTCGCACGAACATGAACACCATCATCACCAGCATTCAACAGTCCAGAAAACTCAAAAGACAAATCCCACTAACTGGGAATTCTGGATTCGCAATCGCCGGGGACAGACTGTAATTTTAGCAGGCTTGGGATTAGTTCTGGGATTGCTAACTCAGTATTTAGGAATCGCAATTTGGCTGTCGCGCGGTTTTTATGGTATCGGTATTATTGTAGCCGGATTTGCGATCGCCCGCGCGGGCCTCATGGAGTTGCGATTGCGCCGCGCCGACATGAATTTGTTGATGACTATTTCGGTAATTGGCGCGGTGGCTTTAGGCGATTGGTTTGAAGCGGCGTTAGTTGTATTCCTGTTTAGTCTGGGAACAACTTTGCAAACTTTCACTTTCAGCCGCACTCGCCATGCTATTGCTAGTTTGATGGACATAACACCACCGACTGCAACTGTCAAGCGCGACAATAACGATGAAGTGACGGTGCGAGTTGAGGAAATTCAAATTGGAGAAATTCTGACAATTCGTCCCGGCCAAAGGGTAGCATTAGATGGGATAGTTGTATCGGGGAATTCGGCGATCGACCAATCGCCAATTACGGGCGAATCTATCCCTGAAGATAAGGAAACGGGCGATCGGGTTTTTGCCGGAACTTTAAATCAAACTGGCTTTTTGGAAGTCAAAGTTACCCACACTGCGAATGATACCACGGTTGCGAAAATTGTGCACTTAGTCGAGTCAGCGCAATCGAGCCGCGCCCCAACTCAGCAGTGGGTGGACAAATTTGCAGAGATTTATACTCCTATTGTGATTGTAAGTGCGATCGCCCTTACACTAATTCCGCCCTTAATTTTTGGTCAACCGTTCAGCGTCTGGTGTTACCGCGCCCTGGTAATGTTAGTCATAGCCTGTCCCTGCGCCTTAGTAATTTCCACTCCGGTTTCCATTGTCAGCGCCATCGGTGCAGCCACCAGTCAAGGCGTGTTATTTAAGGGCGGAAACGGCTTAGAAAATGCTGGAAAAATCAAGAGTCTGGCTTTTGATAAAACCGGAACTTTGACTGAAGGTAAACCCGTTGTGCAAAAGGTTTACGACTTGGGAGAATTGAGCGCCAGCACGGTATTGTTAATTGCAGCTTCTTTGGAACAAAAATCGGAACATCCTTTAGCTAAGGCAATTATTACCAAAGCGAAGGAAGCAGGAATCGAGTTAGAAACTCCCGAAAATTTTACGGCTTATCCGGGTAAAGGAATTGCTGCTAATTTTGCAAACAACCTCTATTTTGTCGGAAATCGCCGCTTATTTGCCGACCAAAATATCGAACTGTCACAATCAGCAGTATCTCTGCTAGATGATATCGAGAAATTAGGGCAAACTCCCGTTTTAGTCGGCAGCAGCCGCGGTTTGTTGGGAGTGATTGCTTTGGCTGACGGCTTGCGACTGGAAGCTGCCGAAGCCCTACATTTGCTCAAACAGATGGGTTTGAACAATCTGGTGATGCTGACGGGCGATCGCACTTTTGTAGCTCAGCAAATAGCCCAACAACTCAACCTATCTGAGTATAAAGCAGAATTGCTACCAGAAAACAAATTGCAACAGATTCAAGAATTGCGAAAATTTGGGGCTGTAGGAATGGTGGGCGACGGCATTAATGATGCCCCCGCTTTAGCAGCCGCCGATATCAGCTTTGCAGTTGGCGGCATTGATATAGCCCTAGAAACTGCCGATGTAGTTTTGGTGGGCAGCGATTTGAGAAAACTCGCCTATGCAGTCGATTTGAGCCGCCTTACTGTAGCTGTAATTCGGCAGAATGTGATTTTTTCAATAGTCACAAAAGCGCTGTTTTTGCTGTTGGGAACTTTTGGGTTTGTCGGGCTAGCATTTGCAGTTTTTGCAGACATGGGAACTTCCTTAATCGTGACGGCAAATGGGATGCGGCTGTTTCGCTTTAAATCGAACAATAAATAGCAATCGCCCCTAAAATTTAAAATCTAAAACCAGTTGGCGACTGTGTAGGGATAGCCAAAAATTAAGTATTTCTTCCCCGACTTCTTCCGGATAGAAGTGATGGAAAAAATGCCGCCCGTCTGGACATTCCCAAAAGCGATCGCCTTTTTTGAGAAATTTTGACCAGCGGCGCATGACAATAGGAGATACCACAAAATCCGTTTTGCTACTACATATCAACAAAGGTACTTCTACACCTTTATCGCTAGAATTAATCACCCTAAATAAAGAGTGAGGACAGGGAGAACAGGCTAAGTCATCCTCAAAATATGGTATAAATTTTTGATTGATACTTTGATTTTGGAATCCCAGCATATCGCCAACCATTTGACTTAAAACTTGTTTGCCACTCCAGGGAAAAGCTGAAAGATGCGTGTAGTAATGTGCTTGCCAATTAATCGCAGATGGCACACCCACACCTAAAAGTCCCAAAGAACTTACTTTGTGAGGATAGCGACGGGCATACATTAAACCAACTAATCCACTGGTACTGTGGCCTAGGAGGTGAATTGGGCGATCGCGCATTGTTAAAAAGTCGTGCAAAAGCTCAACAGCCATATCCAAAGAACAACCTTCGTCTTCAGTTTGTTCATATTCCCATATTTGCACGGGGACAGAATGATTTAAATAGGCAAGTAGAGAGCGATCGAACCAATGTAAACTCGGACTTACACTTAACCAAAGTACGTCATCTGAACTGAATTTCATCAATTTTAAGTTAGATATAAAGTTATTGAGAACTTAGTAGACATAACGTTGAGACGTAGCGTGGGCATTGGCCACTTACCCTGAATAAATATGTAGATGGAGATAGCAAGTCTGGATGTTTTGGCGCAAACAAGACTTATTTTTTTGAACCGCAGAGGACGCAGAGGACGCAGAGCAAGAGGTTAACTTACAGGGCGAAATAGTTCCCTAAACTTAGTCAAAGCTTACTGGACAAGATAAGTCTAGAATTGATATAATATCTGCAATGCCGAAAACCAAGGCTCAATTATCCGGTTTGTAAACCGCAGTTCTGTCAGTACTAGCCAGCCTGTTAAGGTCGAGAAGGAAGTCCACAACTCGTTAA
>NZ_JAEQCF010000139.1:0-8917 GCF_020738625.1 Microcoleus sp. PH2017_09_SFU_O_A | reverse complement strand
GATTTGCTTCCGAGTTTCTGAGAGTTTCCAGCCGCTGACTTTATACTCAACTGAGCGACTGTTTTTCTTGAAAGTCGGATAACCTTTCTTTCCGGGAACGGCTTTCTTGCAGTTGTCGTAGAACCGAGCAATGGCAGAATAAGCCCTTTCCACAGAGGCTTGGCAGGCACTAGAGTTCAATTCTTTAACAAAGGCAAACTCTTCTCTGAGCGCAGTGCTGTGACGGTACAAGTCTTTTTGCCCTACTCCTCGGTTGTCGATCCAGAAACGGACGCACTTATTCCGAACGAATTGAGCAGTTCTGATTGCTTCGTCTATAGCGGAGGACTGATTTGGTTTGCCGATCGCCTTGAATTCTAGAACGAACATCTTACGTGGGAACTCCCTACGCTAAAATTCTAACACAAAGCCGTCCTAGAAGGACGGGGCTTTAAACCCAAGTTTTTGGTAAGGTGCTGGAGATCGATCGAACTTTTAGCGGTTTACCCTTGGATGCAGGCCAAGCGCTGCGGTTGGAACACCGGAGCGAAGACTTTCAGCAAGCCGTGGAGGAGGGTACAATAAATTTTGTGCAAACTACGCGGATCGGGATTACTAAAGGGATTGATTTGCCTTGGCGGTGGTATTTGGGGAACTGTGCGGCCGTGTCGCAACTCTAGTAATCTCAAAGGTGTCAGTGTAAATTTGGTAGCTTAAACTTAGTGAAATTATGGCTTACTCTTCTGAAAACCCGATCGTACAACTCAAAAAATGCCTGACTCTCGCTCAGGATGTTGGGAGTCACGCCGAAGCTAACCGAGCTTTCGAGCAATTGTGCGGGATTATAGATGCTGAAAATCCGATGGCCGCGCAACTTTTGGAGATGTTGTGGGAAGACGCAATTCTGGCCAGACGTTCTGCTGTATTTTGGCAGCAAATGAGCGAAGTTGAGAAAGATATGGCGAATAGAATGATGGAAAATATGACGCAGATGAGACAAAATTATTTGCGTTTGATGCAGGAAATGTAGGATTTGGTAATGGGGAATGGGGAATGGGGCATTGGTAATTGGTAATTGGCAATTGGTAATTGACCCGAATTTGCCAACAAGTATAAGGTGCGTCAGCCGAGATATTTGACACTGGTCAAATAGTTGGTTTCCGGGGCACTCTACCATAAATTTTGTTACTTCAACCCGCGGAGGCGGGTTTTGTCTGTGTAGACGCGGTTTCAACCGCCGTCTCATCTTCTATTTCATCAAAGCAGCGCCGCGGTTGTAAAGTTCGCGCGCGTAATCAGTCCAAGTTCCCTGTCCCCAATAGCGGAAACAGCTTGTTTGTACCAACAAGTTGTAAAGCAAAGCCTGCTGATATTCAAACTGCTTGGTAACAGCAGCATCTTTCTGTACCAGCGTGTCGTATTTTTTGTGAAAGGCTGCACTGAGTTGATTCATTGGTTCCAGGACATTTTCGTAGCCCTTCACCCAACTTAAATCGTTAGTCCAAGATGCACCATCCATGTGAAAATTGTGATCGGTTTGCTTGAGTTGCGCGATCGCACTTTCCACCTTTTCCGGCGTTGCACTATCAGGATTCACTTGCAGCCAAATCTTGTGCTGATTAATCCCCTGACAAACAGGATAATCATCAGGATTAACACCCGCCGCCTCAATCATCTCCAAATATTCAGTCCCATTTAAACCGACAACACCGGATTTTCCGCCACCTTGTTCGCGGTTTTCGTGCCAAGCTTTGACAAAGGCGCTGGGGAATTCATTCATCATCACGCCACCATTTTCGCCGTCGGCAATTTGAGTAACTAAAGAAGGAATTGTGACATTGCTAATTTGCTGTTTGTTGCGTCCTTTTGCTTCGTAATAAGGCTGCATTTGACCTACCAATTTTGTATCGGAACCTTGGGTTTTAATCAAAGCCGTGATGCTGATGGTTTCGCCGCGAGAATTGCGGGATTGCAAACGATTGGGAATGTATTTTTGGTCTTGCGACAATCCCGAACCGTCGATATTTTCCACAGAATGTTCCTGCACCATTAGCCAGCGGTAGCCGCATTCTTTCAAAGCTTTGATGTATTCGTAAAGAGTATCGGGGTGATTGGGAAAGTGCATTTCTGGAGGCGAAAAACCTTTAACGCGCTTCAGGGCATCTATGCCAAAAATGGATGCAAAATGATGTTGCCATGCTTGAATTTGGAGTTTGATATCGGGAATTGGAGTTGAGGGAATAACGGCGTGACTCCACATTGTCCCCAGCCATTCTACGTGGGGTTGGTATTCAGGTTCGCAGGTAATTCGCTTGAGGTTGTTGAAGATATCGTCGCGTCCCATTTGGCGCAATCCCCACAATAAATTGCCCGAATAGTCGAGCATAATTCGCGGGTTGCAACCTTCAGCAATCAGTTGGGGAATAAATTCTCCCATGCGTGAATAGCACCAAGCAAAGACTCCGGCATTGTGGTTGTCTCCTTGGTTGGGATTTTCAAACATATTCTGGAGATTGCAGATTAGTTCGCCCTTTGCACCTGCTGGAATTGTAGGTTGGTGCATATGCAGGGCGCAAGCAAATCCGGCTTGAATGTTTTCGAGGCGCAGATTTGTCTTAGGTAAAAAGACTGGTTCGTTGCTGTTGGTGGCGGCAGTGATTTCTGCTTCGGAACCGCAAATGTTGGGCAATCCGGAGCGAAGTTCTTCTAAAACGGGTGGGTTGGGGGATGGTGCGATCGCAGACATAAGTTTTTCTCAAGAATTGTGGAGGAACGCGGTCTGCTATTTGGTAAGATAGCTATATGCTTTTAGGGTAGCAGAAAAGGTAGCAGATTTAAGTAAGTATCGAAAAGTTAGGAATAATCTTTGAGTTAGTTATGCGATCCATATTCGGAAAAAGACGAGACAACTGGCGATTTGCCTCAAGAAATTGAGTTGACAAAAGCGATCGCATGAGTTAGGTTTTTCGGAATTTGTCATTTAGTTGCAGATATTTAGACTTTGGCTCACAACGATTGATTAGAAAAACCGCAGATTAAGGCAGATAAACACAGATAAACGCAGATAAAAGTCTGCCAAGATTATTTTCAGGTGCCGTGCGATCGCGCTGAGACTTTGTACCTCTACCTCGCAGATATTTTATGAATGACAAAAAACTGCTCCTACAGCAGGCGGCGATTAATTTGCTGGTGGCTGTAACCATTGTTCAACCTGGATTGGCTGCTACGATCGCCGATTCATCGGGGGAACCGCATTTGCAGCCGCAGATACTCGCATACGAGCCGCCTGCGCGGGGTGCACCGGGCGATCGCGGAGATGCAGGCAGCCGCGACGATCTTCACCACTTTTTAGCTTTAATTCCGGCTCTAAATTTAGGATTGACTGCGATCGCACATCCGACTTTTTGGCTGTACTTGCCGGCTCCATTTCCCGATGACATTTCCTTTGAGTTTGTGCTGCGGGACGAAGAAAATCAAGAAGTAGTTTTCCGAACATTTTTTCAGCTTGCAAAAACAGCGGGACTTGTGAGTTTTTGCTTGCCACCAAATGCACCTCCTCTGGAAATTGGCAAAAAATATCGCTGGGATTTTTTCTGCGGGAATATCTCCCGCTACGGGTGTGTTGAGCGAGTGAAATTGGCACCAGAAATCTTAGTTAAGCTAGAAACTGCATCGCTGAGGCATCGCGTTTTACTGTTGGCTAAATACGGTTTGTGGTACGAAACTATTACTGAATTAGTTGCGCTGCGGGACAAACTTTTGAGTCAATTACAGGTAGCTACTTTAGAGGAAAGGCTGCTGATTTATGCTGAAAATGATTTGCGGTATGAAGCGCTAGCCGAGCTGACTGGATTTGAAAAAATATCTTCTCTGGTAACTTTGGAGGCGGATTGGAATGCTTTATTGCAGCATCCGTTTGTGCGCTTGCACGAGATTGTTTTAGAACCGTTTGTTTGAGTCCGATCGTGCATAATATATGGGCCGGGGCGGGTTTTTGAGATTGTGGGTTTTTGGCTCAGATTGTTGGTGAACCCGCCCCTACAGGAATCAATGTCAATGGATCGAACACGAACGAGACAAATTGTAGGGATCGTACATTTTTATTTATGGTGAGCTTGCTGCAAAAAAACATCCCAAAATCCTGTAGGGGCGGGTTCGCCAACCATCTACAAAATCCACAAAAAATCTCAAAAACCCGCCCCATCCCCGCCATTATTTACATTGACAATTCCCTAAAAAATAAGACATCAACCTATAGATGAAATATCCAATATTAAGCGCCTACAATACTTTCAATACAGCACCGATCGCCCTTTGGTCATTTGATGCAGCAGGAAACTTGGCGAGCGATCGCCCGGATCTCCCTCCAGCAGTGCTAATTGACAGCGTTTGCCGTGCTGTTGAGCGATCGCAAAACGGGCCGCAAGAAAGCCTGCTGCTGACAGGAGGTTACGTTACTTTCCCAGTCACTCCTTTGCTGGATGTCGGCACGGAAGACTTTTCTGTGTGTGCGTGGATTCGCACGGGTGATTTGGGTATTGTCAAGATTATCGATAAACGGATTCAAAATTCTGGCCCTTTACGGGGTTGGGCTTTATTTCTTTATCACGGTCAAATTAACCTGCAAATAGCCGATGGAAAAAGTTGGGTAAACTCTGGTAGCGAATATTATTATACAAAAATTGATACTTTCCCTGTTATTAGCGACAACCAATGGCATCACGTTGGGGTTGCTGTCGATCGCGATCGATTGGATGGAGGGCGCTGGTATGTCGATGGCAAGGAAGTAGATTGGCGGTTCAACCCAACAGGGCAACAGAGTTCACTTATCAATAGTATACCCCTGACTGTTGGCAGGCGATCGGACGATTTTGGTGGCATTTATCGAGGCAATATTGGAGATATTCGGCTCTACAAACAGGCGCTGTCGGCGGCAGATGTGTTGTCGATTTACCGCTCGATTCAGTCTCCTATTAATAATAAATTTTTTGTTAACATTCTGAAGAGACCAGAAATACCGCGCCCCGAGCAAGATTCGTTCTCGGAAAGTGATAGTATTTCCGTGGAAAGATACTCGCAGGCGATGGAATACTATCAGGAGTCGCTCAATATTCATAGAAACAATGGCAACGGCTACGGAGAAGCGAATTCTTTGAACAATCTAGGCAATATTTACAGCGCGCGGGGTGAATACTCCCAAGCAATTGACTATCACCAGCAAGCGCTAAATATTCAGCAAGATATTGGTAACAGCAGTGGAGAAGCTGAGTCTCTAAATGCTTTGGGCAGTATTTACGATGCCCTAGGGGAATACTTGCAAGCAATTGAGTGCCACCAGCAGTGCCTAAATATTTACCGAGAAATCGGTCACTTTGGGGGAATAGCTACTTCCTGGCGCGATTTGGGGAGTGCATATCATTCTCTCGGCGAATACCAGCAGGCGATCGAGTGCCAACTTCAGTCTTTAGATATGGCGCGAAAAATCAACTCTAAGCATAGAGAATTGAACTGCTTAAACGCTTTGGGCCGTACCTACGTTTCCCTGGGGGAAAATCAATTGGCGATCGAATACTGTGAGAAGTCGTTGAATCTTGCACCGAAAATTGACAACCGTTATGGGGAAGCTAATTCTTTGGTGATTCTGGGTAATGCTTACAGTAATTTGGGGCATTACTTGCGGGCGATCGCATTTTACAAACAATCCTTAGATATTCAGCAGGAAATTGGCGATCGCTCTGGGGAAGCAACTTCCTGCCGAAATTTGGGCAATGCTTACCGCTGTTTGGGGCAGTACCAGCGGGCGATCGAATACAGCCGCAAGAGTTTGGAGATCGCGCGGGCGATCGGCGAAACCGCATCAGAAGGGGCAACTCTCAACAATTTAGGACTTGCTTTATTTGACTTTGGCAAGTTTGCAGAAGCTGAAACAGTCCTGGGCGATGCAATTCAAACTTGGGAATCGCTGCGGGGAAAATTGAGCGATCGCGATAACTTTAAAGTATCTATTTTTGAAACCCAAGCCGCAACTTACCGCCACTTGGAAAAAACCCTGATCGTCCAGAAAAAAACCAAACAGGCGCTGGAAATTGCGGAGCGCGGTAGGGCGCGGGCGTTTGTAGAATTACTGGGTGCTCGGTTATCTGCCAATTCAGATGCGATACCCGATATTAAGCCGCCTAACATCAATCGCATTCAAGAAATTGCCCAAGCCCAAAATGCAACTTTTGTCGAATATTCGATTTCTTTTTTAGAAGAACTCTTTATTTGGGTAATTCAGCCCACGGGTGAAATAGCCTTCCGCCAAGTTGACATCAACTACGAACATACTTCGCTCAAAGAGCTGGTTGCCGATTCTCGCGAGGCGATCGGCATCAGGAATCGCGATTTCAATCCCACTCTAAAAATGTACCCAGGTGATTTAGTCAAACTCCACGATGATGCGCCGAATTGGGAACCTTGGCAAGTAATATCTGTTGATAAAACTCACAACATTCTCTCGCTCTGCCAATCCTCTTGGCCCGCAGGGTTGACTATTAAGAGGCCTGCAATTGATGTAGCAGCAAAAGTGGAATCGAGCCTCACCAATCACCCTCGCTTGCAAAAACTCCATCAACTGCTAATCGAACCGATTGCTGACTTGTTGCCGACAGATCCAGCAGCTAAAATTATCTTTATTCCTCAAGGCGAACTGTTTTTTGTGCCGTTTCCGGCGCTGCAAGATGCTGCTGGAAAATACTTGATTGAAAAACATACTATTTTGACTGCTCCTGCAATTCAAATTCTGGAATTAACGAGTCAAAAACGACAAGAAATTTCTAATTTAGCTGGGGATATTTTAGTAGTAGGAAATCCGACAATGCCTGAAGTTGCTCTGGTACCGGGCCAACCTCCGCAGCAGTTATCTGCTTTGCCGCATTCAGAAACCGAAGCTAAGGCGATCGCCCAATTGTTCCAAACCCAAGCCCTCACGGGAAATTCGGCTACCAAATCTGCCGTGCTTCAGCGGTTGTCAGACGCCCGCATTGTCCATTTTGCCACCCACGGATTGCTCGATCGCACTCGCGGACTCGGCAGTGCGATCGCCTTTGCACCCGATCGCACCGATAGCGGTTTGCTGACGGCTGAGGAAATTTTGCACCTGCACCTCCAGGCGGATTTGGTGGTTTTGAGTGCTTGCAATACCGGCATGGGGCGGATTACCGGTGACGGGGTTATCGGCTTGTCTCGCGCTTTAATTTCGGCTGGTACATCCAGTGCGATCGTCTCTTTGTGGGCGGTGCCAGATGCTCCTACAGCCGATTTGATGGTGAAATTTTATCAAAATCTCGATCGAACGGGCAACAAAGCTCAAGCCCTGTGCAGCGCCATGCTGGAGACAATGCAGCAGCACCCAAACCCCAGAGATTGGGCAGCTTTCACCCTGATCGGCGAAGCTTCAACAGTTGACAGTTGACAGTTGACAGTTGACAGTTTGAGAGCGACCTCTACTTATAAGTCCGAGGATTGGAGTAATGAATAGTCTGATTTCAACCAATTCTTTCTGGTAATGGGGAGTTTCGGTTAAATTTTGTAAAGAATTGCCAAATCCCGCGAAAAAATTAGTTTTTTGGCTGAAATCTCCACAGAAAGGCGATCGGGCCTGGATAAGTCATGTGTCGATTTAATTTATTGACAAAAATACCTCGGCGATCGAAATCGGGGCCACCACAGGGGGATTGGTCTCAACTTAATCCTGGAACTGTTGATAAATCTTGCTTTCAGCCGAGGCCAGATCCCCCTAAATCCCCCTTAAGAAGGGGGACTTTGATCGGATTCTTGTCCCCCCCTTGTTAAGGGGGGCTAGGGGGGATCTGGCCTCAGAGAAAAACGAGATTTTTCAATGCTTCCAGGTTTAAGTTGGCACCAATGCCACAGGGGGATTGCCTACAAAAACTTTAGCCCGCCGGAGGCTGACTAAAGAATAAAGACTGTTTTTTAGACAGCTTCGCTTTCTTAACTTTGCACCATTAACAATTGAGTTAAAAATTATGAAAATCTCTACCGCTCAAAATACCAAAATTCTAGTTGTAGAAGACGACGCCCCCGTCCGCAATTTAGTCTACCGCTTTCTGAAGCAGAGATATGAAGTACAATTTGCAGTTGACGGCAAAACAGCCTTAGAAATATTTGATGAATTCAACCCAGTTCTCGTGATTTTAGATTGGAATTTGCCCGATACTACAGGCTATAAACTTTGTCAAGAAATGCAAAAGCGGACGAATGTTTTAGTCACAATTCTGAGCAGCCGCACCGCCGAAGAAGATCGAATTAAAATCCTAAAAGCAGGTGCTGACGATTTTATGTGCAAACCGTTCAGTATTGAAGAATTAGCAGTTAGAGTAGAAGTCTTGTTGCGGCGAGGGAGAAGCGTCAACCCGCGCAGCCTTGTCTGCGGTCAACTAGAAATCGATTTAATGAGTAGGGAAGTAAGATTGCAGGATAAAACTTTGACTCTAACCAAATTAGAATATGAGATTTTGTGTTTTTTGGCAACTCATTCAGATGAAGCTTGGACTCGCCAACAGCTAATCGAAAAAATTTGGGGCTGGAAATGCAATTATGGATCAGAAGAGCGAGTGGTGGACGTACATATCGGCCAAATTCGCAAGAAAATGGCTAAAGTCGATCGGGCTGTGCCAAATTTTATTCAAACAATTCGCGGATACGGTTACACATTTGCTCCGAATGCTCGCAATCACAGGATATTTTCCAATTAGGATGGAATAGGAAAAGTCTTTGCAATCAAATAATTTGGACGCTGCTCAGAGGAACATCCAAATTATTTTGGCCATTCAAGTTTAAGGTATGTAGTTGCGCTTCAGCGCTCCGATCTTATATATATTAAAAGCGCTATTATTGTGGCAATACAAGTCTATTGAATAAATAATGTCACCTTCTA
>NZ_JAEQCF010000138.1:0-9210 GCF_020738625.1 Microcoleus sp. PH2017_09_SFU_O_A | reverse complement strand
AGTCGGTTAAAACCGACTACAGAGTTTGATGCAAAATGCAATTAATTTGAGTCCTCTTTGAGAGGACTTTCGCTATGAGACAGGGGTTTTCAACCCCTGCCGGACTGGAACTCAAACGAGAGATTCGATCGCAAATATGAACACTCCTGAACCTTCATTAACCAAAACCGAATTAAGACGATCGCTCCTGAACACCCGCAAATCCCTACCAGCCCAAGAATGGAGACAAAAGAGCGAGATCCTTTGCAACCACCTGCACAACTCGCCCCTATTTACCGAAGCAAAAACAATCCTCGCCTACTTTAGCTTTCGCCAAGAACCAGATTTAAGTCCCCTATTTGAAACTCCCCGCACGTGGGGATTTCCCCGCTGTGTCGGCAAACAGTTATCGTGGCACGTCTGGCAGCCCGGAGATGCTTTACATACGGTCGCTTACGGCATCCAAGAACCGCTGCCGGATGCTCCGAAAATCAACCCCTCAGAAGTAGATTTAATCCTCGTACCCGCTGTAGGTTGCGATGTTCGCGGCTATCGCTTGGGCTACGGTGGCGGCTATTACGATCGAATGCTCAGTTTAACTGAGTGGGAATCAAAAATTGCGATCGCCACAATCTTTGAATTTGCCTTGCTAGCCCAGCTACCGGTTGACTTTTGGGACAAAGCGCTGCACGGAATTTGTACGGAAAGTGGGTTAAAAATGATACAGCAGAAATCCAGAAGGTCGATCGAGCAATAAATTTTCAGTAATTATCCCTAGATCCATGTTTATATGTATTAGGACTGACGCACTCCCAACAAAGAAACCGGGTTTTTCAACCGAGATTGAGGGTTTTAAGCAAATATTTTGGTTAAAAAACCCGGTTTCTGGGCACCCGTGCATCAGTCCTCTGTATTCTACAGAAAGTCCTATTCCCGCGATCGGGAAGTGGTCAATCTGTTTTAATCTAAAATCTAAAATCCAAAATCTAAAATCTAAAATATTATGGCCCAGCGCTACGTTCGAGTTAAAACAACACAAGGACACATCCATTACGGTTTGCTGCAACTTAGCCGCAGCGTTCAAGTATTTGATGCACCTCCCTGGTTAAAAGGACAACCAACTGATTTGGAACTTGCACCAGATAGTTACCAAATTCTCGCCCCGTGCTCTCCCTCAAAAATTGTAGCCGTCGGCAAAAATTATGTCGATCACGCCGCCGAGATGGGAACTCCAGTACCCGAAGAACCGCTGCTGTTTTTCAAGCCTCCCAGCGCTGTCATCGCAGCAGGTGGAGCAATTCGCTATCCGCAGCAGTCGGAAAGGGTAGACTACGAAGGAGAATTGGCCTTGGTGATTGGCGAACATTGTACCAACTGCACTCCCGAACAAGCACACAGCAAAATTTGGGGCTATACGATCGCCAACGACGTAACAGCCCGAGATTTGCAAAAGCGAGACAACCAGTGGGCGAGGGCTAAAGGGTTCGATACGTTTTGTCCCTTGGGGCCTTGGATTGTCCGCGAATTGAGTCCTGCTGCACAGTTGCAGACTTTTGTCAATGGGAGCGATCGACCGATACAGTCATCTCAGATCGATCGCATGGTATTTTCCCCAGACTTTCTCGTCTCCTACATCAGTCAAATCATGACCCTAAATCCCGGCGATGTGATACTGACTGGAACGCCCCAAGGAGTTGGGCCGCTGCAAATAGGCGATCGAGTCCGCATTGAAATTGAAGGCATCGGCAGTCTTGAAAATATCGTAGTTATTGGTTATTAGTTATTAGTTATTGGTTATTGGTTATTGGTTATTGGTTATTGGTTATTAGGTTTGATCCGAATAAATAACAAATAACAACCAACAAATAACAACCAACAAATAACAACCAACAAATAACCAATAACTACTTACTAACGTACCTGCATATAAACAGCGTCCGAAATGGGAGGAATCTCTGCATAGCGTCCCAAAGCCGATTGAACCACTGCATAGAAAAATGCAGCTAAAGCGCCTAAAAACACCATATTATACAGAGTCTCTGCAATAAATGCGACTTGGAAGCCTTTTGCAAAAATTGGCAAAACCAAACCGCAGAGCATCAAAACAATGTCTAAAAGAATCGCCTGCATCGCATTAAAACGAATGAAGTGACTGATGTTTTCGTTTCTAACTACTCCTAAATACAGGGCAAAGAAAATAACCAAGCTAGCAAAGGGCAAACTATAAATTTGCATCAATGGAGATAGCGGTATCAACAACAGTTGCAGGACAGGAAACTGTGTAAACAGAAACCTACCAAAGGCAAGCCCGTCAATCAGCGGTAGCAAGTAAGGCAAAGAAGCAAAAATCCGGTCTGGAACAGTCGTAGATCCGCGCCAAGTCATAATGAACTCTCCTGAGTCGATCGATAAACTATCAATTCGCATTAAATTCAGGATAACGCAGCAGCAGGCAAGCGTTCCGACTCGCCCGGAATTTGCCCACACGAGCAAGCCGAGTAGATTCATGGGTACTTATATCAAGTCGGGTTCAATAGTCACCATTCCCGATGCCCCATTCCCGATGCCCCATCCCTCCGCTTCGCTTCGCCCAATTCCCTGTTTGCCCAATTCCCGATGCCCGATGATTATTTAATATTGGCAATGACGAAGCCCATTTGACACTCGTATCGATCGGGCAAATTTTCCGTAGGTTTGGCAACTGGATGACCGCAGCGAAGCTCTCCACCGCTCCAGCGCGGTTGGCCAGTGCGATCGGCGAGCACACAACTTTGGCAAACACACTGAGGGGCAAGCATCTGATTTTCCATTAGAATGACTAACATTTGATACCTCCGGCAGGTTCCACACCAGTAATTTCATTGTATGTCAGGAATTTGGGACAAACGGCTTAACCTGAACACAACGTAATATTTATGTCAATGGTGCGAAATCCGTAGTATGGTACAAGATCCCCAATTCCCAATCCCCAAATTTCTGAAGAGGTTGATTATTGTGACCAAGAATTTCTTGATGGTACAAGCCCCCGGATCGAGCCGTGGAATCAATCCTTGCATCTAAAATCTCAAATCCTCTCTTCCCCCGACTTGAGCCGTGGGGTCAATCCAAAATCCAAAATCTAAAATCTAAAATCGAATGACGGACACTAACTTAGACTTCCTTTCCAAAACCGATCTGCTAATTGCCGATTTAATCGGGCAAGAACTCCAGCGGCAGCGAGATCACTTAGAACTGATCGCCAGCGAAAACTTTACCTCCGCAGCCGTAATGGCAGCTCAAGGCTCAGTGCTGACCAATAAATACGCCGAAGGGCTGCCAGCGAAACGCTATTACGGCGGCTGCGAATTTATTGACGGCATCGAGCAAATCGCGATCGATCGCGCTAAAGAGCTCTTTGGCGCAGCCCACGCCAACGTCCAGCCCCACTCCGGCGCTCAAGCCAACTTTGCAGTATTTTTGAGCTTGCTAGAGCCAGGGGACGGAATTATGGGCATGGATTTGTCCCACGGCGGACACTTGACCCACGGTTCGCCGGTTAATGTATCCGGTAAATGGTTTAAAGCTTTTCACTACGGCGTCAACAAAGAAACTGAACAGCTCGACTACGACGAAATTTTGGCACAGGCTAAAGCAAACCGACCAAAATTGCTGATTTGCGGCTATTCGGCATATTCGCGAATTATCAACTTTGAAAAGTTTAGAGCGATCGCCGACGAAATTGGAGCTTACCTGCTCGCCGACATCGCCCACATTGCCGGATTAGTCGCCACAGGCCATCATCCCAGCCCCCTCGCCCACTGTCACGCAGTCACCACCACCACTCACAAAACCCTGCGCGGCCCCCGTGGCGGCTTGATTTTGACCAATGACCCCGAACTGGGCAAAAAGTTCGACAAATCAGTATTTCCCGGCACTCAAGGCGGCCCCTTAGAGCACGTGATTGCGGGCAAAGCTGTAGCTTTCGGCGAAGCATTAAAACCGGAATTTAAAACTTATTCCGGTCAAGTAATTGAAAATGCGCGGGCTTTAGCTGCACAGTTGCAGCAGCGGGGTTTAAAACTCGTTTCCGGCGGCACCGACAATCACTTAATGCTAGTAGATTTGCGATCGGCAAACATGACAGGCAAGCGAGCCGACCAATTAGTCAGCGGTGTGAATATTACTGCTAATAAAAATACGGTGCCTTTCGATCCAGCATCGCCCTTTGTCACCAGCGGTTTGAGACTCGGTTCGCCCGCGATGACGACAAGAGGAATGGGAACAGCAGAATTTACCGAGATTGGTAATATTATTGCCGATCGACTGCTAAATCCAGATGATGAAAGCGTCGCCGCCGAATGTCGGCGCCGAGTAGCCGCACTGTGCGATCGCTTCCCGTTATACCCGCACTTGTTCTTGAAAGTGCCGGCATTAGCTTAATTTTCCTGATCGGCAATGGGGAATTGGTAGTTGGAAGTGTACGGTTCAGTTGACAGTTGACAGTTGACAGTTGACAGTTGACCGAAGGAGAGCGACCTCTACCTAGAAGGAATAGGATGGGAGTAATGAATAGTCTGATTTTAATTTCTCCCGATCAAGGAGAGGCTTTCAACCAATTCTTTCTGGTAAAAAGGTAAAAGAGCTACAAAAGATTGAGAGTTGTTCCTTGCGATCTTGACAAGCAGTTTTTATCGAAAATCTCGATCGCGAAAGGCAGTTTTTACTAAAAATATTTGTCGAGCGGCGCTGGTTTGATTAACGGTATTTGTCGATCGCGAAAGATACCGCTCAACTCAGCTCGCTTGGCAAGTATGGATATCGAAAAAGTCGATCAACATTGCGATTGAAAGACGATTAATTCGAGAGGAATCATTTAAAAACCTGACAATTCGCATCCTGGCAACTTCCACTCCGGCAAATCTCCGGCTCCCAAACCCCCAGTCGCTCTTAAAAATGTTTCCTGGTTACAAGCCATCTGAAATGTAGTAGACTCTGCCTGACAGTATAATTGCCCGCACTATTTAAAATTAATTTCAGATGCCGCACCAGTATCTGTATCATGTACTCGCTTTTCTGGTTTCTGCGAGCGTCGTCCTCTGGAGTACGCCAATAGTCAAAACCATTGGTCTCAAAAGCGGGCGAGTCGATCGGCCAGGCGAGCGAAAAGTCCACCAGCGCCCCATGGTACGCTTGGGAGGAGTCTCTATCTTTCTCGGCACTCTGATTGCCCTGTTATTTGTCTGGCTCTGTGGAGGCTTCATCGATGCTAGCGGACAAGTTCTCAATCCCAAAGACGAATACCAAGTTTGGGGAGTCACCCTCGGCGGCATCGGATTCTTCCTCATCGGTTTAGCAGACGACTTGTTTTCGCTCTCAGCCATCAAACGCTTGCTCATGCAAATTGGCGTATCCAGCATCGCTTGGTACGCGGGCGTACAAATTGAGTTTCTCACAGTTCCCTCCCTGGGACTGACGGATCTTGGCTGGCTGAGCTTGCCCATTACCGTGATTTGGCTCGTCGGTATGGCCAACGCCATTAACTGGATTGATGGTTTGGACGGTTTAGCAGCCGGAGTTTCGGGGATTGCAGCAGTTGTGATGCTGATTGTCAGTCTGTCGATGCACCAACCGGCGGCGGCCCTAATTGCAGCGGCTTTAGCTGGTGGCACCTTGGGATTTCTACGCTACAACTTCAATCCGGCTCAAATCTTTATGGGAGATGGCGGGGCTTATTTTATCGGGTTTACTCTCGCTGGAGTGGGAGTAATTGGGTTAGTTAAAACTACGGCTGTTACTTCTGTGTTACTGCCATATTTAATTTTAGCTGTACCGATTTTAGATATGTCGGCGGTGATTCTCGATCGGCTCCGTAACGGCAAATCGCCCTTTATTGCTGACAAACGCCACCTGCACCACCGACTCCTAGAAGCCGGACTATCCCATAGATTTGCGGTTTTATTTATTTACTCGCTGACACTTTGGGTAGGAAGTTTAGCCCTAGCTTTTTCAGTTCCAAGTGGCATAGTTTACGCTATGGGAGCTACAAGTTTGCTGGGATACGCTAGCTGGAAAGTTTGGAGGCACGCAAGATAGACAGTTGACAGTTGACAGTTGACAGTTGACAGTTGACAGTTGTTAGTTGTCAGTTGTTAGTTGTTAGTTGTTACTTGTTAGTAAGAATCACCAATCACCAATCATTAATGCCCAATGCCCAATGCCCAATGCCCTGCGCGGGCCTTCTTCCCAATGCCCAATGCCCAATGTCCAATGCCCAATGCCCAATAACCAATCTAAAATCCAAAATCTAAAATCTAAAATAGAATAATGGTTGCTGAAATTATTTGTGTTGGCACTGAATTGCTGTTAGGCGATATTCTTAATAGCAATGCCCAGTTTTTAGCGAAAGAATTAGCGAGTTTGGGCATCCCTCACTACTATCAAACAGTTGTGGGAGACAATCCAGAACGCATTAAACAGGTGATAGAAATAGCTATAGGTCGATCGCAACTTTTGGTCTTCACCGGAGGCCTCGGCCCCACACCAGACGACCTCACAGTCGAAACAATCGCCGATTATTTTGGTGTTCCCCTCATCGAAAGGCCGGAAATTATCGCCGATATCGAACAAAAATTTGCTCAGCGGGGACGCACCATGAGCAAGAGCAACCGCAAACAAGCTTTAATTCCCGAAGGTGCGGACATTCTATCAAACCGGACAGGTTCTGCACCGGGGATTATTTGGCAGCCGGTTCCCAATGTCACAGTGATGACATTTCCCGGGGTACCGGCGGAAATGCACTTGATGTGGCAAGAAATCGCCGTTCCTTACTTGAAAAATAACGGCTGGTGCAGTGCAACTATTTGCAGTCGCACGTTGAAATTTTGGGGAATTGCTGAGTCGGCACTCGCGGAAAAAGTAGATAATTTTCTGAGTTTAACTAATCCTACTGTTGCTCCCTACGCCAATCACGGCGAAGTCAAACTGCGGATTTCGGCCCGCGCCCAGTCGGAAGCTGATGCTAAAAAGTTAATTGAGCCGATCGAACAACAGTTGCTACTGATTACTGACTTAGACTGTTACGGTGCCGATACCGATACCCTCGCCTCGACTGTCGGTAAATTGTTGCTGTTGGCTGGCGAAACTCTTAGTGTGGCTGAATCCTGCACGGGAGGAGGGTTGGGAGCGATGTTGACCAGTGTTGCCGGCAGTTCGAGGTACTTTTTGGGTGGAATTATTTCCTATGACGATCGGGTTAAGGAAGGATTATTAGGTGTTAATCCCCAAGATTTAGCCGAATTTGGCGCAGTCAGCCAGCAAGTCGCAAAACAAATGGCTGCGGGAGTGCGCGCCAGTCTCAACACCACTTGGGGATTGAGCATTACAGGCATCGCGGGCCCAGGAGGCGGCACGGATGCTAAACCTGTCGGACTGGTTTATATCGGTTTAGCGGGCCCCGACGGCGAGGCTGAAAGTTTTGAATACCGTTTCGGCTATGCCCGCACTCGCGATTGGATTAGAAATCTGAGTAGTTGTACGGCGCTCGATCGGCTCCGGCGTAAATTATTATTGGCAAAAGCGTAGAAAACCTCTAACACTTTGTCAATTGTCAATACTCATCCTTAAGCTTAAGCTTTATTTAATAATTGCAGTCCGAGATATTTCAGTAATTTTCCCCTTGCCTATTGATTATCTGTAAAGATTCGTTATGATAATAAGACAGGGCTGATTGGCAAATACACTGATTCTCTCCTTTGCTTAAAAGCGTTGCTCCCAACAACCAGCAAGCGAGAAAGCAAGTTTGACCTTTGGTTTCAAAGTCGTGCTTGCTTATTTTCAGGGATTTAGCCGTCGGTTTAGCTAGCTCGGCGGGAATCCCCACGACCTAATCTTTGATTTGGGGTGGGATGAAAGCCAGGTTTGTGAAGGATAGAAGGTTAACCGATTCCGTAGGACTCTTAAATCTTCACAGCCTGAACAAACAATCCTTGATCTAGTGCAAAAACAGTGGGGCTGGACGTGTTCCTCACTATAAAACGCCGAGCGAGAGAAACATTTTGGAGTACCTCGAAGGAAGATCTCGATATCCTTAACAGGACTCAGATGCCTACGCTGTAATCTTTGATTCAGAGTAGGAGCGTCACCAATCTAGACTATAAAAAAAGGAGCTATCCGTTCAATGGAAGACATTGAAAAGGTGCTGGAACAAATTAAAGAATGGGTTCGCAAGCTGATAGAAGGACTGCTGAGTCCAGAAGCTCAACCGGAACTCGAACCGATTCCTATTCCAGTCAACCAACCCAGGCATCGCCGGTAGTCGGGACTAGATGTGAAATCTGAGGTTTGAGGTTTGAGGTTGAAGACTGGTTCTAAATCCCAAGTCAAAACTCTCAAAAATCTCATAAATTTTGTTGCGCTGGAATTTTTAAAATTGTTAAATATCCTGGTACTTCACGGCCCTAATCTGAATCTATTGGGTCAGCGAGAACCTGGAGTTTATGGTTCTGCGACTTTAAATGATATCAACAAGTTGCTAGAACGAGAAGCGCAAGCCCTCCAGGTGCAAGTCTCTATTCAGCAGTCGAATCATGAAGGGGTTTTGGTGGATGCAATTCACTCAATGTTAGGGCAGCACCAAGGCTTGTTGATTAATGCTGGAGCTTATACTCATACGAGTGTGGCAATTAGAGACGCGATCGCCGCTGTGAATATCCCTGCGGTGGAAGTTCATTTGAGCAATATTTACCGACGGGAAGCTTTTCGGCACCACTCGTATATCGCGGCGGTGGCGATCGGGCAAATCAGCGGTTTTGGCTCAGAAAGTTATCGGCTGGGGCTACAAGCTCTAGTTAGTTATGTGATTAAAAATTAAAATTTCACCGATTTTCGAGATCGGATGAGGGCCGGTTTTAGATGGAAAACCAGCCCTTATATGTTTGGCTTGAATTCAAATTAATCAGAAGAATGGGTAATGGGTAATGGGTAATGGGTAATGGGTAATGGGTAATGGGTAATGGGTAATGGGTAATGGGTAATGGGTAATGGGTAATGGGTAATGGGTAATGGGGAATCGGTAATGGGTAATGGGGAATCGGTAATGGGTAATGGGGAATCGGTAATGGGTAATGGGTAATGGGTAATGGGGAATCGGTAATGGGTAATGGGTAATGGGGAATCGGTAATGGGTAATGGGGAATCGGTAATGGGTAATGGGGAATCGGTAATGGGTAATGGGGAATCGGTAATGGGTAATGG
>NZ_JAEQCF010000137.1:6489-15761 GCF_020738625.1 Microcoleus sp. PH2017_09_SFU_O_A | reverse complement strand
CCCGGCGGTTGGAAACCCGGCGGTTGGAAACCGCGTCTACACAGACAAAACCCGCCTCCGCGGGTTGAAGAAAAGGCGGTGAAATTACGTTATCTTCTTCAGTCCGCGGAGGCGGACATCGTTTGTGTAGACGCGGTTTCCAACCGCCGTCTTATCTTTGCAACAACCCCCAAAACCCCCAACCATGATAAAATAAACCCGACATTATTCACAACTCCCCAACAATGGAAGAAAACCGCGCCCAAGCCTACCTAGAACTAATTCACACCCTGCTGAATTGCCCCAACGGATCGGAACCCCAGATATTACAAGATAACTCAGAATTGTTGGATGTCGAATTTCTGGAAACTTGCGAGTTGGTAGCCGAAAAAATGGCACAGCAAGGAGGACAAAACGGCGCTGATTTCCTGCGAAATCTGATCGGCCAGTTATCACAATTAATCGATATCAACGATGGCGATAACTCCGTAGGTGAAAATGCCCAAGAGTATGCAAACTTTATTTTAGAGTTATTGCAAGCAGAAGATGGTAGCAATAGCAATACAGCAGTAATTCACCCGATGCTAGCCGAACGACAACATCTTCTCAATGCTCGTTTTTCGGAGATTTTAGAGCAAGTATTGCAGAGGTTAATTGGTGGCGAAAATGCCCAAACTATTGAGTCAATTGTCAGCCTCGTTGAAGACTTGACCATTAATATTAGTAATTTTTCCGGTGGGAATAGAGCGAATAATATTGAAATTGCCATTGCCGCTTATCAACTTGTTTTAAATAATCGGCAACCGGGAAGCGAAAAGTTTGCTCAAACTCAAAACAACTTAGCTGCTGCCTATATTACCAGAGTCAAGGGTTCGCGGGCGGAAAATGTGGAAATGGCGATCGCGCTTTATGGCTCTGTTTTAACAGTCTACACCCTTGAGGCTTTCCCGGAAGATTGGGCTATGGCTCAAAATAACCTAGCTGCTGCTTACGCCAACAGAATCAACGGTTCGCGGGATGAAAATATCGATCGCGCGATCGCATTTTTTGACGCTGCTTTAACTGTTCGTACCCCTGAAAAGTTTCCTGAAGATTGGGCAATGATTCAATATAACCTAGGTAATGCCCATAATGACAGAATCAACGGTTCGCGGGATGAAAATATCGAAAAGGCGCGATCGTTTTATGAGGCAGCTTTAACAGTATATACCCGTGAGGCTTTCCCTGAATATTGGGCAATGATTCAAAAGAAGCTGGCTAATGCCTAATGTGAGGCTACTTTAACAATCTCAGAAACCGGGTTTTTTCCGATATCTTCGCCTCGCATCGAATATCCTCGCAAAAACCCGGTTTCTCGCCACCACCGACAATCTCAGAAACCGGGTTTTTTCCGATGTCTTCGCCTCTCATTGAATATCTTCGCAAAAACCCGGTTTCTCGCCACCACGCACAATCTCAGAAACCGGGTTTTTTCCGATATCTTCGCCTCCCATCCAATATCTTCGTAAAAACCCGGTTTCTCGCCACCACCGACAATCTCAGAAACCGGGTTTTTTCCGATATCTTCGCCTCGCATCGAATATCCTCGCAAAAACCCGGTTTCTCGCCACCCAGCAAACCAACCCCAACTATGATAAAATAAAACATAGGTGTTATTCACAACTCTCCACAATGGAAGAAACCCGCGCCGAAGCCTATCTCCAATTAATTCACACCCTACTGAATTGCCCTAACGGAGATGAACCCCAGATATTACAAGATAACTCAGAATTATTGGATCGCGGATTTCTGGAAACTTGCGAGTCAGTAGCGGCAAAGTTGGCAGCACAAGGAGGTGAAAATGGCGCGAATTTCCTCCGAAATCTGGCCAGTCACCTAGGGCAATTCATCGATATGAACGATGACGGAGATAGCAATAACTCTCAAGGTGAAAATTTCCAAGAGTATGCCAACTTTATCCTAGAATTATTGCAAGCAGAAGAAGCTAGTAATAGCGATATTAAAGTAATTTACCCCATGCTCGATCAACGGCAACATCTCCTCAATAGCCGTTTTGCCGAGTTTTTACAGCAGGTATCCCAGAGGTTACTTGATGGCGAAAACGCAGAAACAATTAGCTCAATTGTCGCCCTCATTGAAGATTTGAGTATTCATATTAATCAATTTCCCCGTGGGAATAGAGCGAATAATCTTGAAATTGCCATTACTGGTTATCAAATAGTTTTAAATAATCGGGAACCGGGAAGCGAAAAATATGCTCAAACTCAAAATAACCTAGCTGCTGCTTATAGTAAAAGAATCAAAGGTTCTCGGGCGGAAAATCTGGAAGGGGCGATCTTTTGTTACCAAGAGGCACTACAAGTTCGTACTCGCGAAGCCTTTCCCCAAGATTGGGCAACGACGCAAAATAATCTGGCGGCTGCCTACTATTCCAGGATCAAAGAAGATAAAGCAGACAATATTGAAAAGGCGATCGCATCTTTCACTGCCGCACTGGAAATCCGCACCCGCAACCGCGATGACTTTCCCAAAAGATGGGCTGAGACCCAAAATAATCTAGGAGAAGCTTACCGTCACAGAATCAGGGGAAAGCGGGAAGAAAATATCGAACGGGCGATCGCATTTTACAAGGCCGCACTGGAAGTTTACACCAGTGATAACTTTCCCAAAAGATGGGCTGAGACCCAAAATAATCTGGGAGAAGCTTACCGCGAAAGAATTAGGGGAGAGAAAGCAGACAATATCGAACGGGCGATCTCTTTTTACAATGCCGCCCTGGAAGTCTTCACCCGCGAGGCTTTTCCCGAATATTGGGCAACGACGCAAAATAATCTGGCAATTGCCTACTGCCAAAGAATCAGGGGAGAGAAAGCAGACAATATCGAACAGGCGATCGCTTTTTACAATTTGGTTTTACAGATAAGCACTCGCGAGCACTTCCCGTTAGAAAACGTAGAAACTTTAAATAACCTGGGCTTGGCTTATCTGAAGAAACTAGACTACATTAACCGAGAAAAACCAGAAGACACAAACCAAAAAGCACCAACTCTCCAAAGTGCCTACGATACCTTTAAAAATGCCATAATCAGAGCCTCCAAACTACGAGAGTTGGAGTCGGGAGATGAAACTAAGCAAAAACACGATTTGGAGTGGGATAAACTCTACATGGGCATGGTGCAAGTATGCCTCGATCGCCAAAGCAACCAAGAAGCACTCTTATATGCCGAAGCCAACAAAGCCCGCAACCTTGTCGAAGTCATCGCCCAAAAACAGGAAACCCCCCAAGTCCTAAAACCCATTACTTTCACCGAAATTATCCAACTCCTCACCCCAGACACCGCCCTAATTGAGTGGTACATCACCGACAAAGAAATCATCACCTTTGTCCTCACTTACCCCGACGTGCTGACAGTGCATCGAAATCCTCAATGCGATGAATTAATCAACTTAGTTAATGACTACCGGGCCGACTACAAACAAAGCAAAACCCACTGGCAAACCAAACTCTCCGACTATCTCCAGCGTCTTGCCGAAATCCTCCAAATCACCACAATTCTGCCCTCACAAAGTACCCGCTTAATCCTAATTCCCCACTGGTTGCTGCACCTGTTCCCCCTCCACGCCCTACCCCTAACCGACGACGAATTCTTGTTAGATAGATTCACCCAAGGGATTCAATACAGCCCCAGTTGCCAACTCCTGCAACAGATTACAATCCACCCAAATTTCGACCAACTCCTGGCCCTGCAAAACCCCACCTCGGATCTTCCCTACACCGATTTGGAAGTCGCCAGCATCGCCCCCAAATTCGCCATCAGTCAAATTCTTCCGGGCTCGGAAGCGAGTAAAACTAATCTTTTGGAACAGTATTTAGAGCAGTTAGAAAATGCTCATTGCGCGCATTTTTCCTGTCACGGTTCGTTTAATGCTGATGAGCCGCTGAAGTCGTTTTTGATTTTGTCAGGGGGTATCATTGAAGATTTAGGGGGATCGGAGCGTTATGTGGAATGGCGCGCAGGCAAAACAGCGGATATTGACAAATGCCTGACTTTAGCTGAAATTTTCGGACTGCGATTCAAACAGTGCCGCCTAGTGGTGCTTTCCGCCTGCGAAACCGCGCTAATTGATACGCAGAATCGCTCCGATTATATTGGATTACCGACGGGATTTCTCTACGCGGGAGCAATGGGAACTTTGGCCAGTCTTTGGGCTGTCAATGACCTCTCGACTGCCTTGATGATGGTAAAATTCTATGAGGTACTGCAACCTGGAGTTAGCATTGGTCAAGCCCTCCATGATACCCAGCGCTGGTTTAAGTCTGCTATTACTTCAGATTTGCTAGTATGGGTGGAAGGTTCGGATAGTTTCGATGGAGAGCAAAAAGAAGATGTTACAGAATATCTGGGACGTTACAAACCGACTGTAAAACCCTACGGCGATGTTTATCATTGGGGAGCGTTTTGTGCTATAGGTTTATAATGTGAATGTGCAAATATTGTAGGGGCGGGTTCACCAACAATCTCCGATAAAAACCAAAGATTTCATAAACCCGCCCCGGCTATGATATAACGCACAATCTATTTGTACAATAGAATTGCGATCTAAATATTTCGGTGGGGTGGGGGCGGGTTTTTATAATCCATCGATGGGTGTCAAATATTTCGGCGAACCCGCCCCTACAGCACTTGGGATTATGATACGATCGTGAATGAATAGGGTATAATTCAAAGAAAGATTAAATTCGATCGATGAAAACCGACAGCCTATTTTACAGCATCTTCCAAGAATTTCCGTTTATTTTCTTTGCCCTGCTGGGTATACCTGCCGATGCTACAAACCAATACCAATTCACATCCCAAGAAGTCAAACAATTAGCCTTTCGCCTAGATGGTTTGTTTCTGCCAATTGTCGCAGATTCTCAACTACCATTCTACATTGTGGAAGTCCAATTTCAACCAGACCCAAATCTGTACTATCGTCTATTTGCCGAACTATTCATCTATCTCAAACAGTACCAACCGCCGCACCCTTGGCAATTGGTAGTCATTTACCCAAATCGGCAAACAGAAAGAGAAAGTGACATCCACTTTCAGGAAATGCTGGCACTCCCAAAAATCACCCGCATTTACCTGGATGAACTTACCCAACCAGAAACAGCATCTCTACCGATAAAATTACTTAAACTGGTAATCGAACCAGAAAACACGGCCTCGGATTTGGCTATAAATTTAGCCAGACAAGCCGAAACCGAAATAGTGAATATCGCAGTCAGAGAGAGCTTCATCAACTTACTAGAAACTATCATTGTTTACAAGTTACCCCAAAAAACCAGAGAGGAGATTGCCGCCATGTTTAACCTCAGTGAGTTAAAGAAAACCAGATTCTATCAAGATGTTTTTGCGGAAGGACAAGCTGAAGCAGAAGCTCAATTACAAGCTGAAGCTAAACAACGAGAAAAAGCTGCAATCCTCAGAATGTTTAATGTGGGATTAATTACAGAACAAATTGCTCTATTCTTAGACTTGCCGGTAGCTGAAGTAGCAAAGATTGTCACTGAAGCTCAACAAAAACAAGCTGAACAAAATTAATCAAAATTTGGTGGGGGCGGGTTTACGAGATTATTGGTTTTTGGTAAAACCCGCTCCTACAGCACTTGACATTGTACATCCATTTTTGAGGTAAACTTATGATGAAAACCCTGATTTTGTCGGAAATCTATAACGCGATTACCAAAGCCCCAGAGATTCTGACTCCGCCATTTATTGAAGAATTACTCAAGACTGTTTTGCCGATAGCTGAGTCTGATGCTACTGATAAAGCAGTTAAAGAAGCTATTAATAAAGTCTATCAAAATTTTCCCGAAGTAGCAGAGCAGATTGCCAATCTGACTCGCAAAAATCTTGATGATGCAGAACCGGAAGTCACACCGGGCTATGAAACACTCACCAATAACTATCCTGATATCAAAAAGCTAGAAGCAAACTTAAAACAACGCATTCAACCACCCTCAATTCCCCCCGCACCAGATGCTAAAAATTGACCATCCCCAAGTCTATATCTACAGCTACCAACTCAGCAGCAAAAGTAAAACTGATGTTGACTCAATCTGGACTTGGGCAAATAGTATCTGGCAATATTTCAGTCTGGACAAAACCAAAGTTTTTTCTCAAGCAAACCTCAGTTATCCCCTCACTAAACCCAACAAATTAGAGCATTCAAATCAAATCGATGGTTCCTTAAGATTTTGTCGCATCGATGATAGTGAAGGTATCTTAGCGAGAATTGGCAGCCCAGAAACTGACGAAAACAAAGACTTAGAAGTCGCAGCATTAACACAATTCAATGTTAATAATCTTTTGGTTGCTGATAGTCATGAAAATTGGCTAGGACAAACTATTTTGATTACTTACAAATCAAAAACTTATCAACAGCCAAGTGACAATGACTTTCGCAAAGTTGCAGATGAATGTTTAAAACATCTTTTCCCAGAAGAGTCTGTGCGTCCACCTTTTTACCGTGATACTAAGTTATTCGATTCTCCGATGTTTGAGTATAGTTCTCCCAAAAGTCAAGTACAGGTATTTGTTTATCTGGTTGATGATGACATTGAGGGAAAATTAGGGAAGATTGTTCAACCTTTGTTTGAACTGTTTTATCACCGCCATAAAATCACCAAAGCTTTTATTGATAGTCGCAGAAATTACGATCTACTTAAGGAACGATATTTAGAGATTGAGCAAACAATCGAAAAGCTAGAAGCAAAAATCACCGAGGTAAGTCGGATTGAATTGTCAACTGGAGTTGATTCGAGGCAAAGTATTAATATAGATGAATCGTTAAAGTATCTAAAAACCAAACTAAAAGAGTTACTTCGAGAAAGCTTGAATTATGAAAGAGCTTTGGAATGTTTAGAAGATTTTAATAACACGATTAATATTCATGTTTACAACTATCAAGAAAAGTTGTTGCAAATTAGCGATAAATTGCAGATACCAACTGATGATTTGACAACGTTCAAGTTTTTCATTGATAGAACTTGTCCGTATTTTCAAGAACAAATTAAGGGCGATTTAGGCTATTTCAAACATGGCACTGATTTGATTAAGATTGCGGTGGAGTTGGTGGGAGGAATTGTCGATATTGAACAAGCAGAATGCGATCGCTCCCTAGAAAGAAAAATTGAAATACTCGGTACTGGATTAGGCGCTGGAGGCATTGTGGTGTCTGCGGTTGCGAATTATGTAGAGAGAGACATAGTGTTCAGAATACCTCAAAATGGCGATCGCATTCATCCGGCCCTAGCTAGTCTGTTGTGGAGTCTCCTGGCTGTCATCCTGGTTTCTGGATTGATGGGTTGGATTAATGGTGCGTGGAAAATTAATGGTAGATTGAGATTGTTTGGGCGTAAATCTGTTGCACAATTACCCAATTCCCAAAGTCAACCAGTTAATGATATCTTGCGGGAGGTGGAAGAAGTGTCGAATCATGAACCAGGCGGTTAGAAACCCGGCGGTTAGAAACCGCGTCTACACAAACGATGTCCGCCTACGCGGACTAAGATCAGATATGATTCAGAAGTGTTGAAATCCCCGATCGCTCTCCAATCTAATATCACCATAAATACCACTGCTATCAGTCAACCAAATATCTGTGCTATCGGTAGTCATGCCGATAATCGCGGCTCCATTTCCGATTTTTTCTACTAATAACTCAGCATTTGCGATCGGCAAAAATAGCACCAACTCAAAATCTTCACCACCGTACAACGCCCAATCCAGAGCCTTTTCAGCGGATACGATTTCGCTTAAACTAGGGGGAATTGGTATTTTCGTGCGATCGACTTTTGCACCAACACCGCTAGCCCGACAAACCTGAATAATTGCATCCGCTAAACCGTCGCTACTGTCCATTCCGGCGATCGCAATTGGGGAATTAACCCCCCCCGGCCCCCCCTTGGTAAGGGGGGGAGAATTAACGCCTACCTTGCTAAGGGGGGGAGAATTCAAATCTTGCTTCCCCCCCTTACCAAGGGGGGGACTGAGGGGGGGTTCTATCTCACCTTCACAACCCAATATCTCCCAAAGCATCGGCAAAACATCCAACCTCGGTTTAGGCCGCTGATGAGCGAGAATTAAAGAAGTTCGATCGCCCTTTTCCAGATTTAGCCCAAATTCAGGATTCAACAACAACTCCAATCCCGCGCGAGAAGCCCCGTGCACACCAGTAGCCACAATCGCCCAATTCTCCCGCGCATTTGACCGACGAATGGTACGATTTTCCTCAACCTGTCCCAAAGCAGTAATCGAAATTGTCACCACGGGCGATCGCACCACATCCCCACCGGCGATCGGCGTATGATACTCTTGCAGACAAGCCGTCATCCCCCGATAAAACTCTTCCACCCACTCCACAGCCGTATCCGCCGTCACAGCCAGGGCTACAGTCACCGCCAGAGGCTTTGCACCCATCGCAGCCAGATCCGACAAATTCGCGGCTGCGGCGCGCCATCCTGCGTCATAAGGGCTGGTGGTGCGATCGCTAAAATGCACTCCATCCACCAACATATCCGTCGTCACCGCCAGAGATTGGTGAGGATTTGTCGGAAGTACAGCGCAATCATCACCCACAATTTCGGCGGGACAGAATTTTTGTAATATTCTTAAAAGACCTTGTTCTCCGATATCTTTAATCAGCATTAAATTAGTTAAAAGCCACTAAATATTATTAGGAAACTGACAACTAACCACTGACAACTGTCAACTGTCAACTGTCAACTATCAACTGTCAACTGCATTACCATTCCTTACCAGAACTCGGCGGCAAGCGCAACCTCGGAAACCGATAAAAAGTATCCCCTTCATCATCCACCTCTAAAATCGCCGAAAAAATCTTAACTTGTCGGTTTAAATACTGCTGAGCCACTTCAGCCTCAACCCTAGCGCTAGCCGCCAATTGAATCAGCGACATCTGACTGTTTTGACTTTCCAACAACTGATAAAAAGCCTCATCCAACTGTCGTTTTTGCTTGCTTTCATTCAGATTGTTGACAATCAACAAGCCTGCGAATCCGCCCAAACCAATTACCAATAAAAATTCTAAAATTGCCATAAAAGCGTTATAATTGCTAGTTGGAATAACGAATCTCAGTATATCAAAAGAATGATGTTAATTAAATTTCAACTAATCTGATTAACTCTTCCAGCCCGCGGAGGCGGTCTTTGTTAGTGTAGAAGCGATTTAAATCGCCGTCTTTGTTTGTCTTTCTTCCAGCCCGCGGAGGCGGTCTTTGTTAG
>NZ_JAEQCF010000137.1:0-6364 GCF_020738625.1 Microcoleus sp. PH2017_09_SFU_O_A | reverse complement strand
TAGTGTAGAAGCGATTTAAATCGCCGTCTTTGTTTGTCTTTCTTCCAGCCCGCGGAGGCGGTCTTTGTTAGTGTAGAAGCGATTTAAATCGCCGTCTTTATTTGTTATGGTTGCTTCCAGCCCGCGGAAGCGGGCTTTGTTTGACTCTGAAGCGATTTAACTCGCCATCTTTGTTTGACTCTGAAGCGATTTATCTCGCCGTCTTTGTTTGTGCGCTGATTAAACTTGAGGTTGAACCAAATTTTCCTTTCCTTTAATCACCTTAGCAGATATAATCTTATCTCCCTGCCTCAGTTTATCCAAAACCTCTTTTCCTTCAATCATGTAACCAAAAACAGCATACCGACCGTCCAACAAATTCAGACCAGCGGGCGTGAGTTCGGGTTCAAACAAGAAAAAGAAAAACTGAGAAGAACCGCTGTCTGGTTCAGCTTCAGCCCGGGCCATCGCCACAGCACCAAAAGCAGAAAAAGGCAAAACAGGCTCGTCGCGATAACGTCCCGCATCTTCTAGAGTAATCCCATAGACAGGTTCCGTGTCCTCTCTAACGAGCACTTCCAGCGGCACATTCCGGTATTTGCCAGTACCTGGATCAATAAAGCCCACTTCCTTGCCTTCGGGATCTCCCGTTTGCAAAACGTAGGATTCTTCCGATCGAATAAATGGTAAACCATCATAGAAACCTCGATCGACCAAATCCACAAAATTACCAGCAGTCACAGGCGCACTGTAACCGTCAACCACAACATTAATTGTCCCCTTATCCGTTTCCACCGCCACAGTAGCGCGACCTTTCAGTTGAGGCAGATTAGCATACTTAGCAGGCACTTCAAACGGAAACTTTGTCACCATCAACTCTTCGATTTCGCCTACCGAACCGAGGATTTTCGCCTTCAAGTCAATAACTTTTTCCCTGTCTTTAGCCTCAACAGCCTTTTCCAGTTCAGCAATTCCCTCCTTGACTTGTGCAACTAGCGCCTCAGCTTCCGGCTGTTTCGCCTCAGGAATACTCACTAAAATGTCGGACTCCCGAATGCTGAGAATCCTCGAAGCCTTACTGACATCGCTGCTAATGGGCCCCCAACGTTTAGAACGGATGTGGTTGCCAATGTCTTCCAGACTGATTTGCAACTCACGCACAGTCTGATTGTCAATAGGTAGCGCGAAACGCAGCAGCGCCCGGCCGTCCGTAATCGGATTCCCCGCAGGCATACTGCTGCTGGGGCGTTTGGCATAGGAAACTGCGCTGAAACTTAGGGAGAGTGCGAACAGCAGGACTGCTAAAGCACCGGTCTTCACCCAGCGCTTGCACGTATCGATCGAGAAATTAGGCCAATGCAACATATCTTTAACTTTTATTGCCTCTATTATCTTCCCACAGCGCGCGATCGCCTTCTCTCCATTACATCCGTTGCCTCTCCTTGTCCAACAGACAGAGGTTTTTCACTTGGAGTACAGCACTTGCTCCCTTTGAAAGGTAAAATAAATTGCCAATTGCTTTTTGATGCCGTCAGCTAGACTGCGGCTTTAAGCTGACCCCGCTCAAAAACGGATACAATCCCCAGACTCCTGTCGTGGAGAGATCAAAATTTTAGACCAAGGTTCAATCTCCCAGATTCAAAGCTGCGAGTGAATCTAAAATCTAAAATCTAAAATCTAAAATCGACTGACTATAGTTCCCCCGTGCCCAATGGCGACGGGATTGCCCGCAAAAATTTATATGCTCTCCAGTAACGACTTTCGACCAGGTGTTTCAATTGAATGGAATAACGGCGTGTGGCGGGTTATCGAATTCCTCCACGTCAAGCCCGGAAAGGGTTCCGCTTTTGTGCGGACAAAATTAAAAAACGTCCAAACCGGCAGCGTAGTGGAACACACATTCCGAGCTGGCGAATCTTTGCCTCAAGCCAACCTCGAAAAGAGCGCGATGCAGCATACCTATAAAGAAGGCGACCAGTTTGTCTTTATGGATATGGAAACTTACGAGGAAAGCCGCCTCACAGCCAAGGAAATAGGCGAGCGTGTCAAGTACCTGAATGAAGGTATGGAAGTCAGTATCCTTCGCTGGAACGACCAAATCATGGAAGTGGAATTACCCAATTCTGTCGTCTTGGAAGTGACACAAACCGATCCCGGAGTCAAAGGAGATACTGCCACCGGTGGCAGTAAACCGGCCATCCTTTCCACCGGAGCTCAGATCATGGTTCCTCTATTTATTTCGATAGGAGAACGCATTCGGATTGATACTCGTGAAGACAAGTACCTCGGCCGAGAATAGAAACGACGGAGAAAAAGGGAGTTTTTAGTTTTTAGTTGTGAGTTGTGAGTTATTAGTTAAAGAGCTAAAAAATCATCGCTCATCGCTCAAAGATTAAAAACTACCCCTTTTGTCTCCAAAATCGGTGAAGTTTCCTAGCTTCGCCGGATTCCAATTTCTCAATTTTAAATTCTTAATTACCCTTGAATCTACTGTGCAATTAGACTTAAACCAGCTTTGCGAACTGCTGACTGTTTTAGACAAAACAGGCATTTCGGAACTGACATTAAAAAGTGGGGAGCTTGAACTGACTGTACGCAAAGGCATTCTGGCCAGCGAACCAGCCACGGTTACTGCCCTCTCTACCGCGGCAAGTGTCGCTCCGACGATCGCCCTGGGATCTGTTTCTAGCCCCACTGCCGCCCCACCGGATGCTGTTAGTCAAAATGCAGGAGCAACTCCGGCCACTCCTGCACCAGCCCCTGCTGTCGCAGCTCCTGCTGCCGTCTCTGCTCCTGTCGATACCAAATGGGTGTCAATTATCTCGCCCATGGTAGGAACGTTTTATCGCGCTGCTGCTCCCGATGAGCCACCTTTTGTCAATGTGGGCGATCGCATCAAAGTCAGCCAGACAGTCTGTATTATCGAAGCAATGAAGCTGATGAACGAGATTGATGCTGATGAAGTGTCCGGTCAAGTCATGGAAATTTTAGTGCAAAATGGCGAACCTGTCGAATACGGTCAAATTTTAATGCGAATTAATCCGGATTGAAGCATTACTTTATTGTTATGGACAGAATAAATGCTAATATTTCGAGATCACTTCTCCCCGGTGAGTTTGATGAAGTCATCCCAGCCTGTCCCGCAAGAGGTTGTGCAACAAGTTGCTGAGTATTTCAGTATTCTGAGCGAGCCAATGCGTTTACGAATTTTGAACTTGCTTCGCGACGGAGAAAAATGCGTGCAAGAGTTGGTGGAAGCTACTCAAACGAGTCAAGCCAATGTTTCCAAGCACCTAAAACTTATGCTCCAAGCTGGTATCCTCACTCGCCGGAGTGAAGGAACATCAGCCTATTATAAGGTGCAAGACGAGTTAATTTTTGAGCTATGTACTATGGTGTGCGATCGGCTTGCCACTCGGATCGAACAGCAAGCCCTCCACTTTCGGGCATTTAGCCTGACTGCCAAGCACTGAAAATTAGTCATTAGTCATTAGTCATTAGTCATTAGTCATTAGTCATTAGTGCGAGCGTCCCCGCTCGCGAACGTTATCAGTCAGCAGTCATCAGTCGGTAGTGCGAGCGTCCCCGCTCGCGAACGTTATCAGTCATCAGTTATATCAAATTCGGTAACTACGGAATTCTACCCTGCTCGCCGTGCGGGACGTTTGGCTTCGCGATCCGAAGCGAGCGACACGCTCGAATTGCACTCCGAAAATTATTATTCCGATCCAAATGTCAACGATATCATCAGCAATCAATTATCAGCTATCAATCCCTATTTTCCGCATTCAGACTAATAACTAATAACTAATAACTCCTAACTCCTAATTAATAACTCCTAACTAATGACTAATAACTAATGAATCAAAAATTAGTTAAGGGGAAAATTTTTGTCAAAACTTTGGCGGGTACTCGGTTGAGCCACCTCCAAACCTTCGCCACCCAAAAGTTCCAAAGGCTTGCCGTCCACCGAGATCCAAACCTTAGTATTCGGTTTTAAACTCGTAGCTGTATAGATAACTTGCCCTAACCGGCTCGTCATTGAACTGCTGCCTCCCCCCGCAGTAAATTCACGCGACAAATCGACATAAACTTCATCATTCTTGACACTCAAACCCCGGAGTTTTGTCCCTTTAGGTATTTCGCTAGAAACAGTTGCATCCTTCGGCCCAGCCAACAAAGTGTTAAAAGCAGCTTGTAAAGTTGCATCAGGCTTATCAGCTTGTTTGACAGCTACTTTCGTAGGAACTGCCTCAAATTTGCCGATCGCATCTTTAACCCAGTACACTTGGACTGTTTGGGCATCAGCCTGCTGCAAAGGCTTCGGCTGTGACGACTTGGGCGCCAGAGCCTGAGACGCCAGAGGGGTAGGTCTCTGAGCTTGAGGCGTCTGAACCTGCGGCGTCTGAGCCTGTGGCACCTGCACAGCATTTGGAGGAGGTACGGGGATAATTACAGCAGGGGATTGGGCAGGACTTGGGGATAGCGCCGGAGCGATTGTCGGAGCTGAAGACTGCGTGTCTGCCGTGGGCGAACGGCTTGCCGTCCACCAAGCAATGCCACCTCCAGTCACTAAAGCCAACCCGCAAACACCGGCAATGAGTGCTGTTGTGGAGACGTGGCGTACTTCTTGTCCATCTTTCATAATACAAATCCTCGTTAGAGATAAAGCGCTTGACACGGTGAGGAGCTACTCCCGATCGGCTACATTTGTTTTTGCTGAGATTCTGGAACAGGGAACAGCTAAACCAAAACAATCCTGGCATCTTTAACAGCTTAGGAGCTATATTTCATTTTGACACCCTCCCGCTTAAAAACAAGGTATAAGTCTGAAGGCAGAATATAGAAGGCACTTATGCTGTGGCATATCCGAAGTTTACCTGACATTTTATCTAACTCGTAAATTACTATAAATTAACTAATATTTTGCCAAATATCACAATCGGTAACAGGTTGAAAATCTTTAATATTTTTAGTAGCAATAATGACTTCACGACCAGGAAATTGCTCTTTGAGCAGACACCATTGAGCAGCCAGAATGCAGTCTACATCAATGTTCTCCTTAATTTTATTAGATTGACTCATAGCTCTTGCCTCCGCCCATAGTTCGGCAGCCTTTTCTAGCAAAGCAAAAGTTACTTCTTGAAATTCAATTAACTCTCTTAGTTTATCTAACTCTTGAATACTTTTGCTTTTTATCCGAATCAATTCACGTCTAAGTTCATAATCACAGATATCAGAAGCAATTATATAAACGCCTTTCGACAACAGTCTATAAAACCATTCTGTGCATTGATAAATCTCCGTAGTCAGCTTCTGATCTTCAGACAATTTCTCATCAATATTTGTTATCAGCAAAGCAATAATATTAGAATCTAGAATTAGAATCACTCTACAATTTCCATCCTTTTTCTTCTCCAATACTTTCTATTTGCTCAAGTCGTGACTTTGCCCAATCCATAGCAGATTGGTTTTTCTGAATTTGCATTTCACGAGTAAATATTGGATTATAAGGAGAGTCAATCAAATGTAATTTTTCATTTTGTGTTCGGTCTTCTTCGATTTGCCATAATACTGCTCTAGCAGTGTTTTTTAATCCAACTAAATATAAAAAAACTGACTCGTTCTGATTGGCTCGATCGGGTTTTAGATTAGAATCATTTAAAAAAGCCAATGCTATATTCTTAATGCACTCTATTAAGTGTTGTGGAAAGTAGACAAGATATTCTTCTAAAAGCTCTGATAGTTTCACCATACCCGTGTATAGCGATCGATATTGACGTACTTTATCTGTTTCTTCTTCAAACGCAATCAGCATAAAACCCTGAGCTATGATTAATTCCCTCAAGCCATCCATGTATTTTTCACGATCTTCAATTTCTTTGAAAGTATCACGGGCTAAAAAGTCACTATATTTTGCTTTAAATTCGTTTAAAAGTGGTCTGTATTCAGAGTAATAAATATCCGCTCTTAGACGTATATCTTTTGCTTCTCTAATCCGTTCTAGTACCTCATAAATTTTCAATCCATCAATAAATAGTTCTTCTTTAGGAATCCGCGCTTCATCAGATTTAAACAGCTTTTCTAAGGCGTGTTTGATTAAACTTAGTTCACCAAACATCACCTCCTCACTGTTCGATGGCAATGCTCTAATTAAATTTTCTGTAGTGACTGTCATAGGAAGCCGACTCCATAAATAAAGGCTTTTATGATTTATGAGAGCACATGAGCTACAACTAGCGCGCTCCTTCTATTATCATAAACGATCATCTCGCTAAAACTGTAATTTTTCCCAAACAAAAAGCGCCCCTATTTCTAGGGGCGCTTTCTGTTTATCTCAAGCTAAAACTTAGCCGTTGATGGAAGGAGCAACCAAAGCAACTGG
>NZ_JAEQCF010000016.1:54600-110183 GCF_020738625.1 Microcoleus sp. PH2017_09_SFU_O_A | reverse complement strand
CAATTCTAGCGGTCGCTATTAGCCATGAGTCACCCACTATTTTCAGCCAATTTAACGAGTTGTGGACTTCCTTCTCGACCTTAACAGGCTGGCTAGTACAGACATAACTGCGGTTTACAAACCGGATAATTGAGCCTTGGTTTTCGGCATTGCAGATATCATAGCCTTTCTAGACTTATCTTGTCCAGCGAGCTTTAACTAAGTTTAGATAACTATTTCGCCCTGTAAGTTAACCTCTATCAAGTTTTACTTTGGCACTCTCAGCACTCTTGGTGACTGAGATTCTTGGTTCAACGAAGTCACTTGCTTGCGACTGGATTACTCCAGGTCAAGTAAAAGTGTCTTCTCCTGAAGCGTAAATTCCGGTATGCCCTACCGTACTCGATCGTCTCGATCTAGTCAGGTTTTCGTTCAAATACGAGTTTTCCTAGACGGCAACACCGATCGGTGTGACTGCGTACTCAACAATCCAGTTAAGTTTTTACGTTGTCTAGTTATACTCAATTTTCAACCTGCGACGATCGTATCACACCCAGTACAAGACTGATGAGCACTCTTGATTTAAATCCTTCCCGTCGCTAATGTCAAGCGGAGTGAACTCTAGCTCGTTTTCCGCTTTCCATTGTACGATCGCTCCGGAGCACTCTGGAAGGAAGAAATAAAAGAGAGTGGGGGATGGGGAGAGTGGGGGAGGGGGAGAGGGGGAGAGTGGGAGAGGGGGAGAGTGGGGGACAAACATCTGCCTAATGCCTTTTCCATCTTCCTTCCTTCTGCTTTCTTCCCTCTTCCCGATGACGGCATAACTGATGAGTAATCGGGAATTCTATCCGTTACATCCGTTAAATCCCGCACATTGCGAATAAGGCCGAACTTCCTTCTGCTTTCTTCCCTAGGACTTCCCTCTTCCCGATGACGGCATAACTGATGGGTAATCGGGAATTCTATCCGTTACATGAGTTAAATCCCGCACATTTCTCGTTGCCGAACTTCCGACTTCACGCTTGACTTCTTTACCCTTTTAAACGAGTCCTTCGATTACGGGATGGAAGAAAAACGCCAGCGCCAAAACCGCATAAGCAGCCAACAGCAAAGTACCTTCGAGCCAGTTAGACTTGCCATCAGAACTGATAGAATTCGCAATCAGCACCGACACCGTAACTGCTACAAGTTCAAACGGATTGAAGTTCAAGTCCATCGGTTGGCCCACGATAAAACCCACCAAAACCAACAGCGGGGCAACAAACAAAGCAATTTGCAAACTCGAGCCCATAGCCACAGAAACCGACAAATCCATTTTATTTTTCATCGCCACCGTCACCGCCGTCGTGTGTTCGGCAGCATTGCCAATAATCGGCACTAAAATCACCCCGGTAAACAGTGATGTCAGCCCCAAACGCGCCGTCGCTTCTTCTAGACTACTAACCAGGAGTTCTGACTCGATCGCCACCATGACGGTACAGGCCAACAGTACCGAAATCCACAACGGTAGATTCACCTTGTGGTCGGGACTGTCTGGTGCTAAGTTACTTTCGGCTAATTCTTCGAGACCTTCGACTTCTGCCACCCCTACATCGTAAAGATAACTGTGGGTTTTCATCGAAAACAGCAGAGTCAGCACGTAGACAATAATCAGGACTATCGCAACAGCGCTAGAGAGATTTTGCATAGTTTCCGG
Source organism: Microcoleus sp. PH2017_09_SFU_O_A (assembly GCF_020738625.1). Taxonomy (NCBI): domain Bacteria; kingdom Bacillati; phylum Cyanobacteriota; class Cyanophyceae; order Oscillatoriales; family Microcoleaceae; genus Microcoleus; species Microcoleus sp. PH2017_09_SFU_O_A. The sequence continues at coordinate 108,508 of NZ_JAEQCF010000016.1, read as the reverse complement.
GGCGATGCCGATAGAAGTGACATTAACAGCCGTCGGCACCAAAATGGCAATCACAGCTAAGTTCATCGCGGAAGCATTCAACCGCGCGACTGTGGGCTGAAATTCTTGTTCTTTGTAGCGCAAGCCGCCTAGCAGCATTGCAAATCCCATCACCAGCAGTAAGTTGCTGATAATTGAACCGGTGATGCTGGCCTTAACAACATCTATTAGTCCGGCGTTGAGGGCGACGATGCCGATAATCAATTCCGTGGCATTTCCGAAGGTAGCATTCAGCAAACCCCCCAAGTTGGCGCCGAGGACAACGGCGATTTCTTCGGTGGCCGTACCCATCCAGGCTGCTAAAGGGATGATGGCTAGGGCGGAGGTGATGAAGATTGTGGAGGATTCCCAGCCGAGAAAGTGTCCGGCGATCGAAACTGGGATAAATAGCAGCAGGCTGGAAATTATGTTGGTTGTGTTTAGCATTTAAATTCTGAAAAGCTCCCAACCGTCAATCATAGCCTGCCAGCAAGTTTAGCCAAGGGGAGGGGGAAAGGAATTGGATGCTGGTTTAAGGCTATTGGCGATCGCACTCACGTTTTTTGGTCAGAAGTTGGCGAAGATACTTAATAAAATTGAAAAGGTCGATCGATAATTTGAAAATGACTCAGCCGAGAACTAAGCTGCTACACAGATAAATTGCCTGTTCCGAAGATGAGAGAGTGCGCGAGTATCAAGATATCTGACAGTTCGTGGCGGGAGCTAAAATTCGATGCCAGAATTAGAGTGTCAACGAACAACCAACAGCTATATCGTTCCAGGAGTTTTGTCAACATGAATTCACCTGACATGACACGAGATATTGCTTCAGAAGATTTGTCGATCGCCAATCCGGCTGCTTATCCCGAAGTTACGCAACAGCTATCGGAAAACGTAATTTTCACAACCGTCGATGACCTTTACAACTGGGCAAAAATGTCCAGCCTGTATCCGCTGATGTTTGGCACTGCTTGCTGCTTCATTGAGTTTAGCGCCATGCTCGCTTCCCGCTTCGATTTGGATCGATTAGGTGTATTTCCCCGGATGTCTCCCCGACAGGCAGATTTGATGATTACCGCCGGCACAATTACGATGAAATACGCTCCTGTGTTGGTGCGGCTTTACGAACAAATGCCCGAACCCAAATACGTGATTGCAATGGGCGCTTGCACGATTACGGGCGGAATGTTTAGTGCAGATTCTCCGACTGTTGTGCGCGGTGTGGACAAGCTAATTCCGGTGGATGTTTATTTACCTGGATGTCCGCCGCGGCCGGAAGCGATTATGGATGCGATCGTCAAACTCCGCAAGAAAATTGCCAACGACAGCTTGCAAGAAAGGCAAAAGACGGAACCAACCCACCGCTATTACACCCGCCCTCACCGGATGAACGTTGTGCAGCTAATTCACGACGGAAAATACCTGGAAACCCATCAGGTGCCGCCTGAACTTGTCGCATCGGGATTGCCTGTTGTACGGGAGTTGGAATCGATTCGGGCGATCGAAGCTTAAGTATGATTGAAATTCATATCTTCCACGAGTCTCACCGAATAATATCATCTCCGCAACCAAGACCACAATAAACAAGGTTTGTAGTGAGGACTTTAGTCCTCTGATATTTCTGCGGACTAAAGTCTTCACTACGAACCGTTACAGATGACTGTTAATTAACCAGACACCATATGAAATGGATTTTTATATTCGATTAGCTAGCTTAGAAGATATTCCTAAGCTGACAACTTTAATTCCAGATTCTGCTAGAGCTTTGCAAGCAGACTACTACACTTCTGAGCAGATTGAAGGCGCAATCGGCACAGTCTTTGGGGTTGACAGCCAACTGATTCAAGATCGAACATACTTTGTTGCTGAACACAATAACCAAATTGTCGGTTGCGGTGGTTGGAGCCAGCGAAAAACGCTTTATGGAGGTGATTCAGGCAAAAATAATCAAGAAGACAGCCTGCTCAACCCAGACAGCGACTCAGCCAAGATTCGGGCATTCTTTGTCGATCCAGCACGGGCGCGTCAAGGAATTGGCAGTCAGATTATCCAATCCTGTGAACTGGCTGCTGAGCGTGCTGGATTTAAGGATGTGGAGACGATCGCAACGCTGGCGGGAGAGCCATTTTACACAAAATTTGGCTATCGGGCGATCGAGCAATTTGAAATTCCGCTCCCAAACAATCAGTTTCTCCCCGTTGTCCGTATGTTTAAGACCTTTCTGTGCAGCCGGTAACTCAGTAACGATCGAATCAGTGTGAAGGTTGTGCCACTAATTTACAAGAGAAAATACCTGGAAACTTCAGCAGGTCTGATTTCGCATGGTCTTGACAACAAAGTTGACTATTTCTGGGCCTCCTTTCTTCAAATGTTCGCCTAGTGATATAATGTCTAAGTATTGCCCTGCAAGGATAGCTATACATAATAATACTTAGGAATGCTTCAGCCATGCCTCTACAAGAAGAGATTGACAAAACAAGGCAAGAAATTCGGACAGATAGCTACTCAATGTCTATTGGCGAGTGGATCAGTCTTTATGAAAATAAGGAAATCGATATTCACCCAGATTTTCAAAGGTTTTTTCGGTGGTCTGATTATCAAAAATCAACTTTTATAGAATCAATTCTTTTAGGCATCCCGATTCCTCCGATTTTTGTTAGTCAAAGAGATGATGGGATTTGGGATGTGATCGATGGTTTGCAGAGACTCTCAACCATCTATGAATTTGTCGGTCTTTTGAAGCCTGAAAATCCAGAGCAAGAAACATCTTTTTTCGCTTTACAAGAAACTACATACTTACCTTCCTTGAAAGGCAAAAAATGGGACGACCCAGACGACAAAGAGAACTCTTTTAGTCAGGTACAACGTTTATTGATTAAGCGAGCCAAAATATCCGTCAATATTGTTGAAAAAGAAAGCGATGAAATGATTAAATATGAATTATTTCAGCGGCTAAATACAGGAGGATCAATTGCCACGCCACAAGAAGTAAGAAATTGCATTCTTTTAATGTTGAATAAAAATTTGTATGATTTGATGCGTTCACTGGCAGATCGCGAGTCATTTAAAAGCTGCATTGCTTTGAGCGATCGACTCTATGAAGAACAGTATGATATGGAATTAGTATTGCGTTTTATTCTTCTCTTCGACCAAGATAATGAAAGTCTTAAAAAGTTGGGTGGTGACGTGAGTGAGTTCCTAACTGCTAGAATGCGTGAAATGGCTGTTAAAAAAGATTTGGATTTCAGCCATATAGAGAAAGCGTTCGATGTAACATTCAATATTCTCGATCGAGCTATGGGAGATGATAGCTTCAAGCGATATAAATCGGATCAGGATAAATTCCTCGGAGGCTTTCTATTATCTTTATATGAGGTGGTAGCACTAGGAATTGGATACAACTATCAAAATCCAATTGAAATAGACCAAATATCTAATCGTATAAAAACTCTTTGGTCAAATCAAATTTATAAACAATGGTCGGGAGCTGGAATGAATGCAGCAAGACGCTTACCTTATCTGATTCCGCTTGGTAGAAAGGTATTTTCACCTTTATGAGCATCCGAACAGCGGAACAATTAAGTGATAAATTGGCTACCGATCTTGCTTGGCGAAAGAAAGAACTTTCAGAAATGAAATCTTTGATAGAAGCGAAAAATGTTTCTGACCAAAGACATAAAGCATTAATTCGAGGTGGAGTATGTATTCTGTATTCCCATTGGGAAGGTTTTGTTAAGTTAGCAGCAAACTCTTATCTAGAATATATAATCTCAAAAAAGCTTAGCTACCAGGAGCTTTCTAGTAATTTTTTAGCTTTGGCTATGAAAGAAAAACTTAAGGAGGCAAAAGAGACAAATAAACCATCATTGTATATACCTGTTTGTGACTTTTTCCTTTCTGAATTGAATCAGAGATGTCTCCTACCTAAAGATGTAATATCTACTGCATCGAATCTATCTTCTGAAATCTTAAAGGAAATAACTTATATTCTGGGAATTGATTTTTCAATCTACTCTACTAAGTCGGTATTAATTGATACCAAGCTTTTGAAGACAAGGAACGAAATTGCACACGGAAATTATTCGGTGTTAGATAGGGATGAATATCTAGAGTTGCACAGAGAAGTTATAGGAATGCTGGATATATTTCGGAACCAGATAGAAAATGCTGCTATTGAGAAAAAATTTCGGTCTACTTCACCTTAGATAATAACAACAGGAGCAAATAATTATCAATCATGTCAAGAAAACTAGATTTTATCAAAGTAGAAGTCGTCCCGCACGATCCAAGTTGGCGAGATGTTTTTGAGGCTGAGTCAAAACAGATTGCACTTGCACTTACCGAAAATGCGATCGCTATACATCATATTGGTAGCACAGCAATTTCACAAATTCATGCAAAGCCAATTATCGATATGCTAGTTGTGGTCAAAGATATTATCAAAGTGGATACACAAAACTCAGCACTTGAGGCATTAGGTTATCAAGCAATGGGTGAGTTTGGGATATCGGGTCGTCGTTTTTTTCGCAAGGGGAATGAGGCAGGGATTAGAACGCACCACATTCACACGTTTGAAGTGAACTCACCACAGATAGGGCGTCACTTAAGGTTTCGAGATTATATGATTTCCCATCCTGAAGATGCACAGCAATACAGCGAGCTCAAACAAGAACTCGCAAATAAATACTATGATAATATTCAGGCGTACATGGACGGAAAAGCTGGATTTATTAAAGCAATGGATATGAAGGCTGCCAAGTGGAGAGCATCTGATTAAATCTATGATATTAGAAGTTGCAATTCTTGACATTAAACCTAATATGGCTGCTGACTTTGAAATTGCTTTCAAAACAGCTTCAGCTATTATATCTTCTATGCCGGGGTATATCTCGCACGAGCTGCAACGCTGCATAGAAAACACAAATCGTTATATTTTGCTGGTGCGGTGGCAAAGTTTGGAAGACCATACCGTTGGATTTCGAGAATCGCCAGATTATCAAATGTGGCGTTCCTTATTGCATCATTTTTACGACCCATTTCCAACAGTAGAACATTATGAAGTCATTTTGTCATGACTTACGTATTAAAACTAAAGAAACCTGGTTTTTCACCTAATCTGAGGGCTACAGCGAAAAGTTTTTGTAAAAAAACCCGGTTTCTAACCTCTCCTGCGTCCCGGAGTATTTATAAAGTTTTAAGTCTAAAGCATGGAGGAACATCACAAATGATTGATATCGGTTTCACTCACATCGCACTCCCAGTTTCCGATGTTGAGAAAAGTATTGAATTCTACTCGAAGTATGCTGGGATGCAGGTCGTTCACCGCCGGATTGATGCAGCAGCAGGTGTTGCTGTTGTATGGCTTTCTGATGGCACTCGTCCTTTTGTAATTGTGCTGATTCAGACAAACTCTGTACATCCAGTTTTGTCTCCGCTGGCACACCTTGGGGTTGGTTGCAAGAGTAGGGAATATATGGATTCTCTCTGCGATAGTGCACGTCAAGAAGGTGTGCTGGTTGATGAACCAAAAGATTCTGGATATCCGATCGGCTATTGGGCCTTTTTGCGAGACCCGGACGGTCATACTCTGGAACTATCCTACGGGCAAGAAATTAGATTTACGGTGGAGAAAGTTGGCTGAAAATAGGCTGTGCAGGGGCTGAACGGCACTTGCACGGCACGGTGAGGGCGGACGAAAGGCGCCGGGACAGCAGTCGCATATAATTGGAATAGTCCTGAACGGTAAATGTGCCATGCAGCAGCATCAACCGTCAATTGCTCGATCGCCCCGCGAGTATGTGAGTCTGTTTCCCCGCCCACCAAAAATGATGCTCGAATACCCCAACAATCGATAAAAAATAGACTTGAATTGCAAAAATCGGAAAACACCCTGAAATTATCTGCGTTGCATCGTCGGTTGCATCTGTCTGACATCTGCGCTTGAGGGAGCGATCGAAGACTTATGCAATTCAAGTCTATTATTGTATCGAGGCTGTTTCAGCAGTCGGCATCAAGTCGAGGTAAGACATGAAAATCCCCACGCACGCGATCGCATTAATGAGGCTATCTGTTGGCTTCCATAAGTTACTGGTGTCGGGTAAAAGTAACTTTTCACCAAGAAAACTCAACAAAAGATTTTGCGCCGACACAACGCAGCAATTTCGTGCAGCAGCCCCCCTCAGCCAAAGTTTTGCCTGCTGAGGGGTTTCACCCTATTGTTAACTTTCAACAGCACAACCACCATCGATCGCCAAAGATTAAATTTTTCCGGGGAAAACTTGCCATTTAATGAATAAGACTTTAAGATGCAGCAATGTAAATATAAACTCTCAACGAGCAGCCCTGCACGCACTAACCTGAAATGGGTCGAAAGTGCCACAAAGCAGCAACAGCTAACTTTTATAACTCTTTCAACAGCAAAGCATTGGCAGAAAAACTCAGGGATCGACGGTTGGTATATTGCAACGAATGCTTTGCTCGAAATACTACAAATGAATCAAAAATTATCTGCCAAAATTTAGCACCTACAGATGCCTAGCCCAAACGCCTGCTGCGTAAGGTTTAACTTACTGATTAGGCTGGTTTTCATGTCTTTAACTACTTGAGGATTCGATCGCATGGTTTCGATTTCTAAAACTCAGTCCAACGTGCTCTCTGTGTCTGCACCAACCGTAACGACTGCAACCCAAAGCACCGCCGCAACTGCAACTGGAGTGTGCGTGACGATTCACGGTCACTTTTACCAACCCCCCCGAGAAAACCCTTACCTAGACGCGATCGAGCGCCAAGGGAGCGCCTCTCCCTTCCACGACTGGAACGAACGCATTGACAACGAGTGCTACCGCCCGAACGCCTTTGCGCGCATACTCAACGATCGCGGTGAAGTCGCCGGGATCGTCAACAACTACGAATATCTTAGCTTTAACATCGGCCCGACTCTGATGAGCTGGCTGGAACGCTACGATCCCGAAGTTTACCAGCGGATTCTGGAAGCCGATCGCAAAAGCTGTCAGCGCCTCAACGGTCACGGCAACGCGATCGCCCAAGTGTACAATCACATCATCATGCCGCTGGCGAACGAGCGAGACAAATACACCCAAATTCGCTGGGGGATCGCAGATTTTCGCTCTAGATTCGATCGCCATCCCGAAGGAATGTGGCTCGCCGAAACCGCCGTAGACTACGCCACCCTGGAAGTTTTAGTGGCTGAAGGCATTCGTTTTATTGTCTTAGCCCCCTCCCAAGCCGAACGCTGCCGCCCGCTAATCGCGCAAAACCAAGAAGGAGAGCAACAAACAGATGGCGAATGGCACGAAGTCGGCGGCGGCCAAATCGATCCGACTCGCCCCTACCGCTGCTATTTGAAGCCGGAAATGCGGTTGATGGCTGACCACCAACTTTCGCCCCTGAGCACTTACCACTTTACTCGCGGACACGGCCAGCAGTCCTCAGCCCCAAATCCTCACACTCCCTACATCGATATCTTTTTCTACGACGGCCCGATCTCGCGGGATATGGGCTTCAATGACGTTCTCAGCAGCAGCCACCACTTGGCTGGGCGCTTGGGTCAAGCAGTGCGGGGAGACCACAGACCGGCTCAATTAATCTCCGTGGCCACAGATGGCGAAACTTTCGGCCACCACAAAAACAGTACGGAAAAATGTCTCGCCTACGCTTTCACAGAGGAGTTTCCCCGCCGCGGCTGGACTGTGACGAATTATGCTCATTATTTAGGTCAAAATCCCAGCACTTGGGAAGTGGAACTCAAACCGGTGACGGCTTGGAGTTGTTCTCACGGGGTCGATCGCTGGCAAGATGATTGTGGGTGCGGTGGCGGCGGCGGGTGGCATCTCCTGTGGCGCAAGCCTTTGCGCGATACTTTGAATTGGCTGCGCGATCGACTGATTCCGATTTATGAGGAAGCGGGGCGCAAGCTGTTTTGCGATCCCTGGAAAGCCAGAGATGAATATATTGATGTCATCCGCGATCGATCGCCCGCTAACGTTGACAGTTTCCTCCAACGCCATCAAATTCGCGAACTCGATGCCGCCGAACAGGTAGACGCCCTGCGCCTGCTGGAAATGCAGCGCCACACTTTGTTAATGTTCACTAGCTGCGGCTGGTTTTTTGAAGAAGTCTCTCGCCCCGAAGGCGTGCAAATTTTGCGCTACGCCGCCAGGGCGCTGGAATTGGCGGGGGAAGTTGCTGGTGTTCAGCTAGAACAGGATTTTATCGATCGACTAGCCCTAATACCCAGCAACGTTGACTCTTTCAAAACAGGCGCAGAAGTTTACCGCCAACTGGTGACAACAGCCCAAGTCAGTCTCAAACAAGTCGCCGCCCACTACGCGATTAGTGCTCTGTTTGCCAAATATCCCCGCGAACAGCGAGTTTACTGCTATCAGGCCGAACAGCAAGATTTCCAAATTCAGCGCATGGGATCGATGACTCTGGCTGTGGGTCAATTGCAGTTAACCTCGGAAATTACCCGGGAAACAGACGTGTTTGTGTTTGCTGCATTCCACCTTGGGGGCTGGGATTTCCACTGCTGCATTCAGCCTTTTGGCAGCCGCCGGTCTTACAATATGCTCAAAGAGCGGTTGTTTGGAGTTCTGCAAGAAGCTTCGGCGGCCCACGCGATTCTGGAAATGGTGCGGTTGTTTGGGGATCAGTCGTTTAGCTTGCGGGATTTGTTCGCAGAGGAACGCCACCGCATCGTCCAGTTGCTCAGTCAGGAAAATTTGACTCGCTTGGATCAGCTTTACACTCAGGTTTATCGGGAAAATTACGGGGTGATGATGGCTTTCCATCGCGATGAGTTGCCGGTGCCGGTTGAGTTGCAAGTGGCTGCTGAGGTGGCTTTGGGACACCGCTGTTTGACGGCGGCGAAGGCGCTGGAACTGGAAACCGGAGACGCGGAACCTCTGCTGGCTGACATTGAAGCGATCGCCACTGAAGCCGGTCTCCTCCGCAGTCGGTTGAAGGTTCCTGAAGTTAAGCAAATTTTGGAACGGCTGGTTTGGCGATCGCTAGACACGCTGCTGCAAGCAGGATCGGGCGTAGATGAACGATCGCCTCTGGAGTTAGAAGCCGATATCCTCCACATCGAGCGTTTGATTGCTGTGGGCGATCGGCTGAGTCTGGGTTTGTGTTTGGACAAATCGCAAGAACTGTATTTCGATTCTCTGTACAGTCAAATTGTGCCTCTGTGTTTGGGCTGGCTGCAACGGCAAGCTACTTCGGACGGCGAAAATAAGGTTGACCCGGTTGCTTTAGATATCGTCGGCTCAGACGGTGGCTGGGAGTTGTCTTCGATCCGGCAGTTGCTGGAGTTGGGTCAAACTCTCGCCGTTGATGTTGAGTGTTGGTTGGATCAGTTAAGCCGATCGCTGGTCGATTAGCCTGGATCAATTCCGGCACAGCAGAATCCGCCCGATCGGTTTAAATGCCGATCGGGCGGTGGGGATCGAGCTAGAGTCGATCGGCATTCAGGCTTCCCGGAATCGAAGTACCGACAAACAACCGCCAATTTTCTTTGAGTATTCGCTCTACTTCTGTGGGAAGATGAAAAGACTGTCCCCAAAGCCAACAAGTGTTCTGCACTTGCAGGCTTTGTAGAGTTTTGAAGAAAGAACACTAAATTTTTTAGCTATGAAAATTGGCGATCGCGTTTGCGTTAAAAACTCTGTTGTTGTCTACCACCACCCGGAAAATCGCAGTCAACCAGTTGAGATTAAGGGTATGGAAGGAGAAATCGTGGCGATCGTTCACGAATGGCACGGCAGACCTGTCAGTGCCAATTGGCCGGTGCTAGTTCAGTTTGACAAAAAATTTCGAGCTCACTTCAAAGAAGATGAAGTCGAATTGGTTTCTGCTGAAGCCTAGCTTTAGTATTGTTTTGTGCTATTATATCCCCGACTTTTTATTAAAGAAGTCGGGGTTCTGCTTATTATATCCTGGACGAGCGATTTACCATAATAATATGCCGGCAAGAGCGGGTTTTTGAGCTTGTCAATTATTGGCGGGTATTGTTGTTGAAAGGGCCCTTACCATATTAATAATAGGCCGGACATGATATTACAGCAGAGTCCACGTTGATGAAGTAAACCGTAAGAGCCCCGTAGGGAAACGGCACTGCCGTGTCCTTTATCTCTGCCAAGGAATGAGAATTAAATAACTTACAATTTTTATTGTTCTTCTGGCCCATCCCACAAATATGTGTAAATTATTTAATTCGAGATCCTAAGCTGTTGCGTGCCGCAGTTAAATTCTATATTTCGATGACAATCGAGAATTCTCTTCCCCTCTCCCCGTCTCCCCCGTCTCCCCCGTCTCCCCGTCTCCCCGTCTCCCCCTCTCCCCCGTCTCCCCGTCTCCCTTGTCTCCCCCTCTCCCCCGTCTCCCCGTCTCCCCCTCAATTAAGTGAATGTTTTTACCGTGTAGTTTTCAATTCCAGAGGGGTTTTTATCATATTTGTACTGGAATCTGATTGCTTGAGACGATACCCCATACTGTGAACTGTCTCAATTAAATCTTCAGCAGCTCCCGCAGCTTTGAGTTTTTGACGCAAACCTCTGATGTGAACCTTGACAGTATTTTCTTCTGGTGGAGATTCCAACGACCAGACGTGTTCGATCATGACACTTCGACTGAGAACACGGCGACCATTTCGCAACAGAAGTTCCAGAAGCGCGTATTCTTTGGGCGTGAGATGGAGTGGGGTGTATCTATAGCTAACTTCATAGGTACTGGGGTTGAGGCGAATTTCTTCCCATTCTAAAATCGGCCCAGAAGTGCTACTACCTCGACGCAATAAGGCTCGAATCCGAGCAAATAGTTTTTGCAAGTCCACGGGTTTGACTACATAATCATCAGCCCCAGCATCAAGCCCATTAATTTCATCACTGAGGGTGTCACGGGCTGTGATCATCAGGACAGGCATAGTATAGCCGTGCGATCGCAATCGATGGCAGAGACTAATTCCATCAAGTTCTGGTAACATCAAATCTAGCAGCAGCAAATCATAGTTGAGCATCTTTGCTTGATGCCATCCAGATTCCCCATCGGTAACTATATCAACAACATAGCGCTGGTCTGTCAAGGCTTCTGCCAACGTTTCTGCAAGGCGCAGATCGTCTTCAACCAAGAGAATCCTCATAATCAAGAGGCTGGGGGAAAGTACAAAGCCACTTATTGACTTTTAGACAAGATTGAGTTAGCGAACCAGAGCGCTCTAATACCAATAGGGCTAGGGCGATCGCCATGCTGGCTCCTCAACATCTTATTCGCATTTGGGCCCCAAATTTTACCGATTTGCGATCGAGATGTCAACAAGTTTTGACCCAAGGGAAGCTCAGAAACCATTGGCCAAAGCTTTCTTAACAAATATTGCCAAAAATCACGATTTATTACTTATTGAGAATCTTTCCGATTTCTTTACCATTTTCTGACTCATTTCTTTACTTGTTATATGTAATTGTAGGTGGGATCGGCACTTGGATGGGGTCAATTCTCCCACCCACTTGATAGTTAATTTGGGAGATTAGTGTTAAATGGCTTTTGGACCAGCTTCAAGATTGGGAGTGAGCCTGTTTGATGAAACCCCACCAATAGAGCGGGTTACAGGTAACTCCAATGAAGACCTTGAAACCATCATTCAGGCAGTATACCGACAAGTTTTGGGAAATGCCTACGTCATGGAGAGCGAACGCCTCACCGTTTGTGAGTCGCAGTTTAAACGCGATGAACTGACGGTACGGGAGTTTGTGCGTCGGGTTGCAAAGTCTGACTTGTATCGATCGCGATTTTTCGATAGTTGTGCTCGCTATCGGGCGATCGAACTCAACTTCAGACATCTACTTGGTCGCCCTCCGCTGGATCTCGAAGAAATGCGGAGCAAAAGTACCATTCTGGATACCAAGGGCTTTGAGGCTGAGATCGATTCTTATCTCGATAGCGATGAATACCAGAATACTTTTGGAGATGACATTGTTCCCTACATCCGGGGATACAAAACCGAAGCTTGTCAAAGCATGGTGCAGTTTACCCATACCTTCGAGTTGGTGCGAGGTGCTTGTAGCAGCAGCTTGAAGGGAAATCTGGCTGGTAAGAGTCCGCGTTTGAATTCCCTAGTAATTCAGGGCACGCCAACCGCCGTAATTTCTCCAGCCAGCAGCGGATCGACATTCCGCAATCCATCCGGTAGTGCTCGGACTCGTCATGGCGCTGGATCGGATGAAAACGGAAAAGTCTATCGCATTGAAGTTACCGGCTATCGCGCCAATGTGGTGAATCGGATTTCCAAGTTTCGCCGCAGCAACCAAGTTTACCTGGTGTCGTTTAACGAACTATCCGAAACCTATCAACGGATTCACAAACAAGGTGGGACGATCGCTAGTATCACCCCTGTCTAGTTGAAAGTCGATCAATTTTAGATTTTAGATTTTAGATTTTAGATTTTAGATTGAAGAATTATTCGGGGCTTGTAATGAGAATTCGGAGCTTTGCTTCAATCAACAATCAACAATCAATTATCAAAAATCAACAATCATTCCGGTACAACTGGAATTGATATAAGCCGTGTATTGCTGACATATTAAACCATTCTCAATTAACCTTTTACGAACAGGCAAGATGCCTGTTTCACAAGAAATCCACTCTTTGTGGAACAGGCATCTTGCCTGTTATTGACAGTGGTGCAAGATTTCAGCTACTACCAACTATTATCTGTAAAGGAGATTAATTGCAATGGCAGATTCGACAAAATGTGAACTGTGGCCAACCAGCGGTGTAGATGAGGTGCAAGCTGTGATTCGCGCCGTCTACAAGCAGGTTTTGGGCAATCCCCACGTGATGGAAAGCGAGCGCTTGGTAACTGCGGAATCTCAATTGTGCGATCGCAGCATCTCCGTGCGTGAATTTGTCCGATTGGTTGCTAAATCTGATTTTTATAGCACTCGCTATTTTCAAAAGTGCGCTCCCTATCGATTTGTAGAACTCAATTTCCTGCACCTGCTAGGTCGTGCACCACAAGATCAAACAGAAATTTCTGAACACATTATCCGCTGTGTTGAGCAAGGCTACGGTGCCGAAATTGACTCCTATATCGACAGCGACGAGTATCAAACCGCTTTTGGTGAAAACGTTGTTCCCTACTACCGAGGCAGAAGCAGCGAAGCAAATACCAAGCAAGTAGGTTACAATCGGATGTCGCTGCTCGATCGGGGTTTCGCCCAAATCGACAGTGCCGTCAAAGCTTCTCAGTTAGTCTACGCCGTTGCTACCAACAGCGCTAACGCCATCAAGCCCTCAACCAGTCGAGGAGGCGCTTATGTCGCAACCGAAAAAATGTTCAAAATTGTGGTAACAGGGTCGAAATTCGACAGACCTCGGCGCCTCAGTAACACGACATACATTGTGGCAGGAGACAATATGAGTCCGCAAATTCAGCGGATCAATCGCACCTCTGGCAAAATTGTCAGCATCACTGAGATTCTCTAAATCCAACAAAAACAAGAAGTTTAATAGATGGATTTAAGTCATATTTAGAGGGTTTTTCTGGCTTCTCTAATTAGATTCAGCTATCTCTAAATTTCTAGCAACAATTGGATAGAAATTGAGATTATATCAGTTTGTCAAAATAATTGTACAATCTACATCTTTGGGTCGATATTCTACAATCAACCTACTGTTGTTACTGTATAATTTGGGATAACTGGTATTTCCTCATCTTGAGAGCCGTAAACATCTCCAGAATTGGAGGATGCCCAATTCTGGAGAATGCCAACTCTATTGATAAACTAGCTGGAGAAATTTAATTTGAAATCCTCATCACGTTTTTTCGATCGGCCATGATTCTCTATACTCCAATACTTAAGACAGTTTGTTTAAAGCCTCTGTAAGTTGGACAGTACCAGCCCTGCAATTTTTAATTTTTTTTCTGCGTTGCCATTAAAAACAAACTTGGAAAAAATAGTTCACAATAGATCCAGCCTAGGTTTCATGTACTCGATTAGCACCTAAAACTGTCCGAAGTATTGATACTCAATCATATTAGAATGTTGCCACCACAAGCCCAAAAAAAGTTGCAATGCTGGATTCGCAGCCGTCATTTAATTTGTTCTGGCAATTTTTACATCTTTGAAACTATAGACTATAGCGCTATTGAGCGATTTACCGAGTCGATTACGGCTTTAGGAGGAACATTAATCTCGGTTCAGCCGATCGACAAAATTTGGATGGGCGATCACCGTCAAGTCATTCTATATCGTGCCAAAGCCAGTTTGCATACGCCTTGTCACAACCTCAAGCAATACTGGTTTAAATATGGTAGTTTCCAGACTAGGTTCGATCCAAGCTCTTGATCTGGCTGATACTGGTTAGCATGGTTGTAGCATTGTTGTTGTCTGTTGGTGGCATCCTGATTTTCATAGGAATTATCCAACCATTTTCTATGCTAAGTAACATTTTTCTAGTTGCGATCGGCGTTTTAGTTGTGGTAGTAATTTGCCCCTGCTTCAAACAGGAAGTAGCCCGACGACAAACAGCCGAAGGGGTGCTGCGCCAACAAACCGATCGCGAACGGTTAGTCAATCAAATTGCTCAACACATCCGACAATCCCTGGATTTAGACCACGTGCTAGAAACCACGGTAGCAGATGTGCAACGCTTTCTGGAAGCCGATCGCGTTCTCATTTACCGCCTGTGGCCAGACGGAACGGGTAGCGCCATTAACGAAGCCGTTTTACCCCCTTACCCCGTCATTTTAGGAAAATCCTTCCCAGCAGAAGTCTTTCCCAGCGAGTACCATGAGGCTTATTCTCTGGGGAAAACCCGCCTCATTGCCAATCTTGAAGAAGCCGATCTCGAAAATTGTCTGACTGATTTTCTTCAACAATTTGGAGTCATAGCAAAATTGGTTGTCCCCATCATCCAAGAAAATCGGCAGGTTGAGGGGAATCCTTCTGTACCCTATCTTTGGGGGTTATTGATTGCTCACCAGTGCGATCGCCCGCGCATCTGGGAAACCTGGGAATTGGAGTTAATGCAGCAACTAGCGACGCAGGTGGCGATCGCCATTCAACAGTCAGAATTATACCAACAGCTTCAACAACTCAACGCCGAACTAGAACAGCGCGTCCAACAACGTACCGAAGAATTAGCTGAAGCCAACGTCGCTCTACGAGACGAAATTGGCGAACGACAGCGCACCGAAGTAGAACTGCGCCACACCAACCACACCCTAAAAACCCTGATTAGCGCCTCTCCTCGCGCTATCTTCACGCTGGATATAGAAGGGTACGTCAAAATTTGGAATCCTGCCGCCGAACAGATGTTTGGTTGGACTGAAGCAGAAGTCATCAACCATCCCAACCCAATTTTTATCGACGATCCATTAGAAAATTATTCCACTCTCCGCAGCAATCTCCTGCAAGGAATCACATATAGTGTCGAACTGCGCCGCCACAAAAAAGACGGAAGTGCGATCGACATTATCTTCTCCGCTGCTCCTTTAAAGAATAGTGAGAATCAGATTGAGGGCATTGTCGCAGTGATTGCCGACATTACCGAACAAAAGCAACAGGAAGAACAGGTGCGACTCCTCCAATCAGTTGTTGTTAACACAAATGATGGCGTCGTAATTACCGAAGCGGAAGCGATCGATGAAGTTGGTCTTCGCATCATCTATGTCAATGAAGCATTTACCCAGATTACAGGATATAGCCTAGAAGAAGTTTTGGGTAAAACACCCCGGATTTTGCAGGGTAAAAAAACCGATAGCACAGAATTAGACAAAATTCGGATAGCACTTTCGCGTTGGGAATCTGTCACCGTTGAAGTGATTAATTATCGGAAAAATGGCTCCGAATATTGGAATGAATTTAGTATTGTTCCTGTTGGCGATCGCACGGGTTGGTATACTCACTGGATCGCCATCCAGCGAGACACCACCGAACGAAAACAAGCAGAACAAGCCCTGCGACATAGCGAAGAACGGTTTCGATCGCTCATTGAAAATGCTCTAGACATCATTATGATTCTAGATACAGATGGTACGATCGGCTATGTCAGTCCTTCTGTGGAAAAAGTCTTAGGGTATTTAGTATCTGAACTCGTGGGGAAAAAAATATTTGAGCCAATTCACCCAGATGATTTTACCACTACTTATCAAAGTCTCACCAATACTTGGCAAAGTGCAGAACTCAACCGTCCCATTGAATTCCGCTATCGGCACAAAGATAATTCTTGGCGAACCTTGGAAGCGATTAGCCAGCCTTTTATAAACAATGCAGCCACCACACAAATTATCGTCAATACTCGTGACATCACCGAACGAAAACGACTGGACGAAATTCGGTTAGCCCTGGAGCGCGAAAAAGAACTGAGTATTCTGAAAACCCGTTTTTTTTCAATGGCATCCCATGAATTTCGCACTCCACTCAGTACGGCTTTAGCAGCAGCTCAAATTCTAGAAAACAGCCCAGACGAATGGAATGACTCCCAAAAGCGACTGAGAAACCTGCACCGAATTCAGGATTCTGTAAGGAATATGGTGCAATTGCTCGACGATATTTTAACCATCAATCGCGCCGAAACTGGGAAACTAGAATTTAATCCAAAATTTTTGGTTTTGGACAAATTTTGCGAACAATTTGTGGAAGAAATGCGGCTCAGCGCTGGCAGTCAGTATACCATCACCTTTACCTGTGAAGGAAATCCAATTCCCGTTTGCTTGGATGAAAAATTGTTGCGATCGATTCTGTCCAACGTATTATCCAATGCGATTAAGTATTCGCCTAAGGGAGGTAATGTGCATCTTGGTTTAGAGTTTCAGTTGCATCAGGTGCTACTCCAGGTTTGCGATCGAGGAATTGGCATTTTTCCAGAAGATATAAAGCAGTTGTTTGAGCCATTTCACCGAGGTAAGAATGTCCGAACTATCCCTGGTACGGGATTGGGATTGATCGTGGTTAAAAAGTGCGTTGACTTGCATCAAGGTAGTATTGAGATTACCAGTGAAGTTGGTATTGGTACAACTTGTGTGGTGACACTTCCGCTGGTATTATAAAACTATCAATAGGTCAAGGTATGTTGTTGCGCTTCAGCGCTCTTTCCTAATATTTGTAAAGAGCGCCCAAGCGCAACTACGTACCTAATTTGTCTGACTACAATAAAACCGTCCTTTCTGGATAGGATATATACAACTACTAATAGGCTAAGGTATGTAGTTGCGCTTCAGCGCTCTTTCCTAATATTTGCAAAGAGCGCCCAAGCGCAACAACGTACCTAATTTGTGTGACTGCAATAAAACCCTCCTGTCAGGATAGGATATATAAAACTACCAATAGGTCAAGGTATGTAGTTGCGCTTTAGCGCTCTTTCCTAAGATTAGCAAAGAGCGCTGAAGCGCAACAACGTACCTAATAAGGAGCACGATCTCATTTGGCAAGATGGGAATCATGGCCGGCTGGGGCTTCGAGCTTGACTGGTGGGGTAGCTTTGAGATCGTCGAAGAGGGCTTTTTCTTCACGAGCAATTGCATTGTAATCATTCACTTTCTGCTTGTAAATATCGAATTGCTCTTGAAAAGCAGCAACGCGCTCCTGCTGTTCGCGCACTCCATCGTTAAATTCTTGCACTTTTTGATTGTAATCAGATTTTTTTTGTTCAAACTGAAACACCTTTTCTGGAGAGCCGTTACCCTGTCGGTAAGATTCTTCAGCTTGTTCCTTAAAACGCATTAAATCCAATTGCAACGCATCTAGATTGCGTTTCTTCGATCCGAGTTCGAGATTGTGCTCTTTGATTGTTTGCTTGGTTTGTGCGAGACTTGCTTCTAAGGTCTCAATTTCAGGTTTGAGTTGCTGGGATTTCTCATCTAATTTTCGCACAATCTCTTGAGACAGATCGGCTAACTTTACCACTTGTTGGCGATCGCGAAAGTAACGCTGATAGTATTGTTCGAGTTCGACATCGCCGAGATAGCCGAGCTCTGTCCCCAGATACGAGTGCAATTCGTTAACATACAAAGCTATATCCTTTTGCTGGTATTGCTTCAATATGCTAGACAAGCGATCGTTTTTGATTTGCAAAGCAGCTTGTTTGAGTTGGGGTGTTAGCTTGTCGCGATCCGATGGACTGAGGCGAGTGTAAGCGGCATGGAGCATTTCATGGGCTGCTGTCACTTCCATCACGCCTTGAAATCGATCGTCTGTAACCGACTGAATCGCGATTTTGCCCGATTTACCGTTGGTGAAATAGCACCCAAAGATAATTAAGGTATCCTTCACCTTTTCTTTTGTTTGACAGATTTTAAAGAAGGTTTGCTTGGGTTCGATGGTTGGAGTTTGCCGGTAGAAAATTTGTTGCGCTTCCCGCGTCATGGTGGTGGCGGTGGCGAGACGTTCGATTGCTGCTGAAGGTGGCGCTACACCAATCCACTCGTCAAGCTGCGAATTTAAGACAATCCTAGAGATGGCCACAACTAGCACAATTATCCAGAAGTTCTGCGATCGAAATAAGTTTTTTATCGACCATTTTATATTCATAAAAATTTTGGTAAATCCATTTCTTTAAAAACTGCTAGGCGCAGATAACGCTGGTAGGTTAGTGACTCGGTGGAGGCGCTAATTTGAGTTTTTATTTGGGAATGTAGGATGCAAATTCATCGGAGCGCTACAGTTGAATTACAATTTTACCATTGAGTTACACCAGACGACCGATCGATCTGCCTTTCTTGTTCAAGAAAAGATGTCAAATGGGTTCTGTAGCCTTTCTCAGGTAGATGAGGTACAATGTGACCAACCCGACTGGACATGATATGAGTCGCGATCGCACAACTCGATCTGCAAGATACTGCTACAATCGTTAGCAGCATTGAACCGATCGATAAACTCATTGCTAATTTGGGCGATCGCACCAGAATCTTCATCTATATTACAGATGATACCTAGCACGACACTAACTAGATTTTGCCTTCTCCGAATTCCAGGCCAAGGTCTGACAGAAATATTTAGTTTTTGCTCTAAATCGATCGCTAATCCAATTATGTGACCTTCAATCCAGCCGCCGCATTTTTCTAAATTACCAACTTCTGCACTACTTACCGTCAATACTAAAAACGCATTTGATTGTTCCAGTAAATCAACGGACTCAAATAGAGTTGTCCAAGTGGTATTTCCCGCCAATACTTCCGACGCAATTTCTGCACCGCGACCCAATTCGCGGCGCAATATTTCTGCGGTCGATCGCGTGACATTTCTGGTACTGTTTTGACAAGGTGCGATCGATGTAATTACAGGCAACCATTCCCGCGATTTTTGTACTTGATACTGTGTTCCGGCTTCAGTTAATGCTATTGGTTGAGTCCAATCGTGTTGGCTGAGGATTTGGAAAAAATGAGCAAGTAATATATCTAGGTTTAAGTGTTCGCTATGAATAGAACTCCAAGCTGTCAGTAATGCCCAAGAAAAATTACCGAGAAATCCCCAAGCATTACCGTGAATCTGACGTGCTTTCGCCCAGGTTCGCACCGCCCTTAACAAGTTTATAAATAAATCCCAGGACAAATGTTGGCTGACTGTATCTACCATTAAATCCGCTTCCAAAGCACCTACTACGGCACTCCAACTGACGGCATCAAAAAATGGTCTAGCCTCTTGAGATAATGGTTCAATTATCTGGAATTGTCCGAGGGTTGTGGCAGAGAGTAAATCGACTGCCACTCCTTCTATTTCCATTCTCAATACTGGTACTCTCCCCGATTTTACCAGTTGGGAGCAATAGCACAATCCTGCTAATCTAGTTTGTACCTGTTTGAGGAATGTTTCTCCTGTTAAAGGGGCAGGAATTATACAAAGTAAATCTAAATCGCTGTGGCTGCTTTGTATGCCGATCCGCGCCGATCCAATTTGCTGTAATAATGGTTGGTAGCCTAAACATTCTTGACAGGCTTGGGTGACGATCGACTGAATTAGTTCTTGATGCAGTGTCTGTGTTTGGCTTAGTTTTGGATCGAGTTGGTTGATTATTTGTATTAGTGATAAGTTAGACTCATTTTCTCGTGTTTTTGCGCCGGGATTTTCTGGGGGAGTTGCCGATTTTAAAGGTATCCGATATCTAATCTCGAATGGTTCGTTATCGCGACGGCTAATTAGGGCGATCGAGTCTACTTGAAATTTGACTGGATGCCATTGGGAAAGTTCGGTTTTGGCGACTTCGGTTGTGTCAAATTGACCTACAGTTAAATGGGGTGTGAATCCGTTAGCTGATTTGCTACTTTGTTCATCACATTGCGGAAATATTTGTTGAAGTATTGCTTGTAATTGATGCAGTGGATCGGCAGGTTGAGGAATCGGATTTAACCATGCCGTACAGCTAGAAGAGTGCGTGAAAGTTTCAAAGTTTGATAAAGTTATAGTAAATGGTTCTAGTTTTGTCAGTGCTTGGGTAATGGCTGCTGCTGCTTCTGAAAAATATGATTCTGGCAGAAAACCATATATTATATTGATATGAGGCATCCAACGATGAAATTGCCGATCGCAACGGCGGCGAATACTTTGAATTGCAGGTAAAATGTCATCCGGTGGAATGATGACAACTGCACTTTTATAGACAGGTGAGATGGTTTGCAAACAGGTGATGGATTCTAGTTGGGTGAGGAGACCAAAATGATCTGAGGGATAGATTTTTCCTTCTGTATCTGGTATGGGATTGCAGGCAAATAATTCTATTTGACGAGATATCCAATCTCGGTTCTGACTCCGTAACATCATCCTATCTAACCGTCCCGCAAGTCCAGTTAGACTCATTAATGCTGCCAAAGGATTAGCCTGGGGATGGAAAGTGTATCCCGGATCTTCGGGATGCAGTGTTTGCCAAAGATCGATAAAATTGTTTGTCGTTAATATCTCTGCTGGTTCGTTGTCTTTGGCATTGAAATCGCCAACAATTAGACAATCTCCCGGCTGTGAGTTTAGGTATTCTAGCAAGATATTAAGTTGCTTATACCTGACTTTTTCAGAATTTTTATTGTAATCGCTGGTGAAATGGACGGCGGCGACATTGAGAGTTTTACTATTCAGCAACCACTTTCCTACTAATACCCGCTTCCGTGGCGAGTAGCGATATTCTACTAAAGTAAATGGCAATCGCGATAGCACTAATAAACCGTGCCATTCCAGCGTTTCGCCTTGGGGAGATTCGGAGATATGATAAGCCTGAACCCAATCCTCAGCTAATAATTTTTCTAATAAACGCGGTGTTACTTCTTGAAGGGCGATAATATCGGCATCACACTGACGCAGATGCTCTATAATTATCGGAATTCGCTGGGCTGTCTCGGTAAGTTCTGACTCGTAGAGATCTGATAATACGTTATAACTGACAATTTTTAATCTGGTTATCGTTACCGACTCTAAGGGCAAATTCCTGGCTTGCCAATTTTGTTGATTGTATTGGTAAATAGATCTAGTCGGGAAGTCTTTCACAAAGGTGGGATTTGATTGTTGAGGATCGATTTGCAGTTGCTGGTTTGCCGATTCTATATTTTCCGTGGCGACAACCCATGCCGCGACTGGTAATTCTCCAGTAGTAAACAAGTCTACCAGCCGATCGCGATCCCAAACAATTGTTTCCCCACATTTAACATAACGAATCCGATGCCAGGGAATATCGCCATCGACTGCCCATTCTGACAAAGGCTTTTCCCGCATATTACCAGAAATGCGATCGCTAAAACCAAGGCTAAAGGCACGATGGTCTAAACGACTATCCCATAAAATGCGATCGTAAATCTCGCGGATTGTCGCCATTTTGGGTTTTGGGGACTTTGGCTGTGACATGGCATGATGCGGTTATAGTTACGCGTATAACACGAATATAACTATATTGTACTACACGAAAAAGGCGATCGTGTCGGGTGCGATGGGTGTCGATAAGGTAGCTTATTCCCATTTCCCATTGAAGGTTCGTAGTGTGGACTTTAGTCCGCAACATACTGCGGACTAAAGTCCACACTACGAACAATTTTTGTTATGTTAATCGACCGGACTTGATATTACAGGCAATTATTAACTTGAAAAAATTGAAAGGGGATGATAATGCCTATCAGCTTCGGATTGGTGACTATCGAATAGGTTTTTATTTTGATGGCGAAACTGTTACTTTTGCCAGGGTGCTTCACCGGAAAGATAT
Organism: Microcoleus sp. PH2017_09_SFU_O_A; assembly: GCF_020738625.1. Taxonomy (NCBI): domain Bacteria; kingdom Bacillati; phylum Cyanobacteriota; class Cyanophyceae; order Oscillatoriales; family Microcoleaceae; genus Microcoleus; species Microcoleus sp. PH2017_09_SFU_O_A. The sequence continues at coordinate 86,296 of NZ_JAEQCF010000016.1, read as the reverse complement.
TTATCGCTACTTTCCACCATAAAACTGTTTTCACTCTGACAGAACGTTTTAGGTAACTTCTCCTTGTCCTTTGAAGTAGTAGATTAATGTATTTGTATCCGATTAGTTCCACAGGCGATCGCCCCTTACGACAAAAAGTGCGATCGCCATTTTCAACTACTAACCAGAAATCACCTGGTTCAGCAAATGAGCCTGAGAACCCTCAAGACGAGGGCCGTGAATCTGCACCACCATTGAAGCCAAATAATTGCCCCAACGAGCCGCTTTTTCAGCGCTCAAACCATTAGTAATTCCAAACAAAACACCGCCTGCAAAAGCATCGCCAGCACCCACAGTATCGATCGCCTTTACGGGAAATCCAGCCACATCTACAATCTGTTTGTTTTCCACCACCATGCAGCCTTTGTCCCCATTTGTGATAAAAGCCAAATCCGAAATCTCGCTCATCTTGCGAGCGCACTCTTCCAGAGATTCCTCCTTGAAAAAGCTCCGAACTTCGTCAGAGTTGCAAAAAATGACATCGCAATATTCCGAAACCACCTTGTGAAAATCATCCGCAAATCGATCGACCAAAAAGCCATCCGAAAAAGTAAAAGCCACCTTCACACCCAGACGCTTAGACTGTTCCATCGTCTCAATACTAGCCTTTCTGGGCTCGGTCGCATCCCAAAGATAGCCCTCAACATAACTGTACTTGCAATGAGACAGGCGATCGACATCAATATCAGTCGCCGCCAGAGTAGTAGAAACCCCCAAATTAGTACACAGCGTGCGTTCCGCATCCGGCGTAGTCAGCACGACACAAGTACCCGTGGGCCCATTCGACTCAGTAGCAGGATGCACATTAAAATCAATCCCAGCCTCCAGCAAATCTTGGCGGTAAAATTCGCCGTTAGTATCCTTAGCAACCTTCCCCGAATAATAGCCTTTACCGCCACTCTGAGCCAAACCAATCATCGTATTTGCCGCAGAACCCCCCGATCGCATTTGCAGCGAATTGTGTTCCAAATCGTGCAAAATTCCCCCCTGTGTTTCCGAATTCATCAGCGTCATCGCGCCGCGATTCAGCCCGTGCTTGACCACAAAATCATCTTCGACTAATGCTAGGATGTCTACAAGGGCATTGCCCACGCCAAACACATCTACGGAACCGGATTCTTGATTGTTTTCTGTCATCACTAATTTTTGGTTTACACTAACTATCAACTCTATAATAAATCGGATGAAAGTCAATATCCTTGCATCCCCAAATCCAAATCCTCAATCCCCAATCCCCAATCCCCAATCTAAAAATCCCCAATCCCCAATCTAAAAATCCTCAATCCAAAATCTAAAATCTAAAATCCAAAATCGATATGACTTGTCTCCCACCTCTGATTCAGCAGATGTTGCAGCCCGGGTTTTACCCGCACGGGGTGACAGAACCAGTGCAACTAATTCAGACTCACATTTCCTTTGTCCTGCTGACTGGAGATTATACTTACAAAATCAAGAAGCCAGTCGATTTTGGCTTTTTGGACTATTCGACTGTGGAGAAACGGCAGCATTTCTGCATCCAAGAATTGGAAATGAACCGACGCACAGCACCGGAAATTTATCTCGAAGTTTTGCCAATTATTCAAAGTGGCGATGCGTTTCAATTTGGCAGTAATTCACCAGATGTAAATCCCACCCAAGTTGCTGTAGAATACGCGCTTAAAATGCGGCAGTTTCCTCAAGATTCACTGTTGCTCAGTTTGTTGGAACACGGACTATTGACCGAGCAAATTATGGCAGACTTAGGGCGCGAAGTTGCTAGGTTTCACAGCAGGGCAGTTAGTAATAGCTACATTCGCAAATTTGGCGAAGTCACTCAGATTCGTACAGCAATAGATAACAACTACCGGATTTCCCAAAAATATATCGGCGGGCCGCAGACTGCGAGTCAATATCGGGAAACTAAAGATTATACTGATGCGTTTTTTGATGAAAATCAAGACTTGTTCGAGCGACGGATTGCTAACAATAAAATTCGCGAGTGTCACGGAGATTTGCACTTGCGGAACATCGCTTGGTGGCAAGATAAAATATTGCTGTTTGACTGCATTGAATTTAACGAGCATTTTCGCTTTGTGGATGTCATGTACGATATTGCTTTCACCGTCATGGATTTGGAATCGCGGGGGCGCAGAGATTTAGGAAATGTTTTTCTCAATACTTACGTCGAACAAACAGGCGATTGGGAAGGACTGCAAGTGCTGCCGCTGTATTTGAGCCGTCAAGCTTATGTGAGAGCAAAAGTAACTTCGTTAATGTTGGACGATGAAGCGGTTTCTACTAATGAAAAAGCACAGATTTCACAGAGTGCCGCTCATTACTACAAACTGGCTTGGGAATACACAAAGCCGCGCTCGGGAAAGTTAACTTTGATGTCTGGTTTGTCTGGTTCTGGGAAAAGTACAGCGGCTCGATATTTGGCCCGCCACACTGGGGCGATTCACATTAGATCCGATGCTGTTCGCAAACATTTAGGGGGAATTCCTTTAAATGAACGCGGTGGTCAAGATTTGTACTCGGATGAGATGACGGCACGGACTTATGGTAGATTGTTAGAGTTGGGGATAATGCTGGCTGACCGAGGTTGGGATGTGATTTTAGATGCTAAGTTCGATCGCCAAAACTGGAGAACCGATGCGATGAATCTGGCTCAATCCCACGGCTTGCCCCTGCAAATCGTTTACTGCACCGCACCAATGGCAGTATTGCGACAACGACTGCAACAGCGCAGAGGCGATATTGCCGACGCCACAGCAGAACTATTGACCTCGCAGCAAGCAGAAGCAGAACCTTTTACACAATTAGAGCAAATTTCTCTAAACGTTGTAGATACCGCACAAGACTTAGATGTACAATTAAATTTGATTTGTGGGAAGTAGTTGGAGTGCGATCGCCCGCGATGAATTTCATTCTCTGCTAATATTGTCAATATCTTTCTGTATTATTACAAAAATAACTTGCAGCTCATGGCAAAATTTAACGGAGACTCCAAGGGGTTTAACCCCGCGCTGATCTGGTTCGTGTTGTTTACCGTTGGGTTTCGCTTAGTAGGATGTAGTCTGCCCGTGAGTATTGGCCTTGGTGTCCTCGGCGGCGTGGCAGCAGGCTTAATGGTTGCTTGGTGGCACAATGAACTACTACTCAACCCGAATACACGTTCCAAGGAGAAAACCTCGGATGCTATCCTCAATAAAGAAGTCGTGGAAGTAGACGGGCATAAATACAAAACCTCCCGGCGTGAGCCTACTTCATTCTTTGACTGGCTATCAGAGCCTGAGGATCGTCGCTAGCACCGATTTGTTTTTAGTATTGAGTTTTGAGCTTTAATTTTAACAGTGTAAACTTCAAAACTCAATCATAAAAATTAAACTTTTAGACCAAAATAGTTAGCAGATCCCTGCCACTCCCAAGCTTGCCTATTTTAAAAATATAGCGGTTCTCAGAAAGATGAAGTACGTTGTTGGGCTTTAGCCCTCTGAGTTTATCTGAGTTTAGTGGTTATATAAGCTGTCAGTCATACCTCATCTTTTTGAGAAAAGCCATATCTGCGTTTATCTCGGTACATCTGCCTTTAATCTGTGGTTTTCGTATTAATAAAATCTTGGCAATAACTCTACCAATGCCCAATGCCCAATGCCCAATTCCCAATTCCCAATTCCGAATTCCCGCTAACGAGCAATTTTAATTACTTCCTGAATGTTTGTATTTCTGTCTAAACTTTTACCGCTGTTTATTTATCCTTTGGGGTTCAGTTGCCTGTTAATGATGGCGGCTTTAATCGTGCTTTGGAAGCATCCCAAATGGGCGGCAGCACCAATGGCTGGGGCTCTAATTATTTTACTGCTTGGGAGTAGCGGTTGGGTGTCAAAATCGTTAGTGCGATCGCTCGAATGGCAAAATTTACCAACCGCCGAGTTCCCTCAAGCTGAAGCGATTATCGTGTTGGGTGGCGGTGTGAAAGCAGGACTAGCGCCCCGCCCTTGGGTAGAATTGGGGGAAGCGGGCGATCGTATAATATACGCTTCCCGACTTTACCGTCAAGGCAAAGCTCCCCTGTTAGTGCTCAGCGGCGGTAGAGTAGATTGGAAAGGTGAGGGCTCTCCCGAATCGGCAGATATGGCAGAAATTGCCCAAACAATGGGCATACCGGCATCAGCAATTCTGCAAGATCCCGATTCCCACAACACCTATCAAAATGCCGTCAACGTGCGGCAAATCTTAGACGCAAAAAACATCAAAAAGCCCGTTTTGCTAGTGACATCGGCGATGCACATGACTCGATCCCTCTTGATTTTTCAGCGCCAGGGAATAAAAGTAATCCCAGCACCAACAGATTTTCAGATAACCCAGCAGGATATCGCCACATCTCAAAGCAACGGGCTAGCATTCGCCCTCGACTTATTGCCGGATACCTATTATCTACACCAATCTACTAAAGCTCTAAAAGAATACATCGGCTTAATCGTATATCGCCTGCGGGGATGGCTTTAATGGATTTTAGATTCTGGATTTTGGATTTTGGATTGCAGAATTTTAACTAATATCAAGCAAGAACAATCAATGCAACAATATTGATGATGATTCTTGTGGGATGGGCGTCCCGCCCGTCCTCTCTGGACGGGCGGGACGCCCATCCCACGAACTTCTGTAAATTATTTAATTTGCGATCCTAAAAATCTACCCAGCGACGCACCAGCACGACAATCTCTGAATAAACTAACTCAACGCACGATTTTTTATAAATCTTATAAATTCTAAAATCCCAAATCTAAAATTCGAGGATTTAATGTGTTAAATTAAAGTAATCACACCAAATATTTGCCACAGTCGCCCCCAAACAATTATGTTGCCCCACGAGCTACAAAACATTGTCCCAGAACCGACTCCAACGGCTGAAATTTTTCAGAGACATCAAGTTGTCCGTGAGTTTTATGACGAAGTTAAATACCGTCAAGAATTTGAGCTTTATTGCCAGTGGTATTATGCTACAGCCAAGCAGCACCAACAAGAATTGCAGAAAATGCAGGGAGATTTTAATATATTCGCTTGGTTCCGTCGCGGACATACTCCGGGCACGTAAAAGCGCGGGGATTCTAAGGTCAAACTGCGATTGCATGGCCTGTCTAACATCACCTAACTCGGGCGGTTGATGCCAAGAAAAACAAGCAAGTTATTCTTGGCAGGGTTTTCATCCTGTCCATCGATCGGATCTGGCCTCGGCGGTAGCCGTTTTCAACAAATATCCCTATTTCAACTGCTCGAATAAATACCTCTTTCTTGCAGTTGCTGAATAAAAAACTCTTCCAAAGAAGGCTTAGCCAAATTCATCCCAATTAGCTGCCCTCCCATCACGCTCAAATTAGCAATAAAGTCCTTCGGATGTCCCTGCAAATGACCGTACCATAAATCATTATCAACTTCCATATCCGGTATCCATTTTTGCAGAATATTCAAATGGCCACCCTTACCTTGAACTCGGTAAGTTTTAGTATTACCCAAAAGTTCATCGATCGCACCAACACAGATTAACTCACCGCGAGCCAAAATTGCCACCCGATCGCAAATCTTCTCCACATCCGAGAGTACGTGCGAATTAAAAAAAATCGTTTTCCCTTGATTTTTCAGCGATAAAATTATCTCCCGCATCTGATAGCGCCCCATCGGATCTAAACCAGACATCGGTTCGTCCAAAAATACTACATCGGGATTGTTAATCAAAGCTTGAGCCATGCCGATCCGTTGCAGCATTCCCTTAGAATACTGGCGCAACTGTTTTTTAATTGCCGCCGATTGAGCTAGCCCAACTAAATCTAGTAAATGCGGAATTCGCTGCCGCTGAATCGAGGGGGGGATTTGAAATAAGCCCGCCGCAAATTGCAAAAATTCCCAGCCCGTGAGATAATCGTAAAAATAGGGATTTTCTGGCAAATAGCCGACTCGTTGCTTCACAGTGCGATCGCCCAAAGGCTTCCCCAACAACAGCGCCCTGCCAGAAGTCGGCCGCACTATCCCCAGCAAAGTCTTCAGCAGCGTAGTTTTCCCCGCTCCATTCTGCCCTAACAGCCCGAAAGTTTCCCCCTCAGAGACAGTCAGAGTGCAATTTTTGAGCGATTCAATCTTTTCGTTCATCCAGAAGCCAGTACGGTAGAACTTCCCCAGATCGAATGTTTGCACCACTGGGGTAGCCCCTGGCATCTGGGTGGAAGTTGGCGCATCTATAACAGGTTCCATTTTCGTCATAAAAATAAGTAGCACCTGATTATATTGTATTGCATAAGTCCCTTAATAATTGCTCCATTTAATGTTAAACTAAGATTAGCTGCACTTAAAATATTCTGAATATGGAACGTTCAAAAATTATTGCTATTATCACCGGCGTCATTTCTGTAATCCTAGCAGTTGCCTACCTGCTGCTCGTCACTCTCCTCGACTTCCGAGGCGAAATGGTTCCCGCACCTCAAAGTCAGTTGCCAGTATCGCTGCAAGTTCAGCAATTGGCGACAGTTAATCAGACTTTGCCCTCACATTAGTTATTGGTTATTGGTTATTGGTTATTGGTTATTGGTTATTGGTTATTGGTTATGGCAATAATAACTAACAACTGCCAACTGCCAACTGCCAACTGCCAACTGCCAACTGCCAACTGCCAACTGCCAACTGCCAACTGCCAACTAACAACTAACAACTAACTAATACACATGAATTGCTTTCATCATGTGATATGCAACTAGCAACTGCGTCAAAGCTAGCGGGTAACTTTGCAAAACTTCGCCAGTTGTGCCGATTAGTTTGCCAATTTCCGGGTTGCCTTGGGCACTGCAAAATCCCCGCAGGTGGGGCATTTCGTTGCACAAAATCTTTTCCAGTTCGTTTACTTGTTCGCTCGTAGCGTGGGAGTCTACTTCTAAAACATCTACTGGTTTCCCCATATCGCGATCGAGTCCCAAACGAATGGCCGGTTTAAAACTATCGCTGCCTTGAGCTAAAATCTCAGTAAAATCAGGGTGAGGAATTGTTGGTCTCAGGACTAAACGCACGCTCAAATTTGATTCTTTGTCGGCTTCTGGCGGGTAAAAACTAACTACAACATCGGCAAATTTGCGCTGGGGGCGAATATAATTTTCTGAATCCGGTTCCCGCTTTTCTATTTCTGCAAGTACCTGTTCTTCAGTATAACCGCGCTTCATAATATCGCGCTTAACTTTCCACTGAGTTCGCAACTCTTCTGGGGGAGCAAGATACACTTTGACATCGTAAGAATCGCGGATGGTTCGGGTTGAGTAACCCAGCAAACCTTCAACTATTACAAATTTTTCTGGCTTGATGTATTCCGGGGGATCGAATGTACCTGAGTGGTGGTTGTATATGGGTTTGAGAATTGCTTGACCTGTACGCAGCAGGCTGAGGTGCTGCTGCATGATGTCGAGGTAATTGCAGTCGGGATGCAGTGCTGTGAGCCCGATTTCGGCGCGCTGCTGTCTGTCATACCTATGATAGTCGTCTGTGCAAATCACAGTGACATTTTCTGGCCCCAATACTTGGGCAATTCCCCGCGTCAGGGTGGTTTTGCCTGCTGCGCTGTCTCCGACAATACCGAGAATGATTGGTCGATCGCTCATTGTTGTTACCCCGACGGACAATAGCAAATTTTTTCTGAATCTTAAATCTTATCAAAATTGTACTCGATCCGATCGCTAATCGCATGGTTTGACTTGCTCCCTTCCCGAGTTTCCCCATGTGTAAAATTATTGTATTATTTCTTAATAAAATGTGGCACCAGAGACTCAGGGATGATATGACGAAAAAATCACGCCCATTTCTCGATCGCCCGCCATGTCGATCGTACTTTTAAATCCAGCTATACTAAGAATTTCGGGAAAATTAGCCCCGCCAACTGTGCCAGTAAGTCCATGAGTGTAGTGTAAATTGCAACAGCGGTGGGAATAGTGCGATATGTTTGTTTTCAAAACGGGTACCAAGCAGTCAATCAACTTACCAGTCAATCAATCTACATGGAGGGCGATCGAATTTACCCACAACATGAAGTTTTTGGCAAAGCTTTTGTTGTGCCTGACAAATTAGTATACATTTGAGTCAAGGAGGCATTCGTACATCAAAAATAGGGCCAATCGCTCTTTCTCCCTGCTTCAACAAGTAGTTTCATGAAAAAAAAGATTTCGATGCACCGTGCGTAAGTTTTGAATTTAAACCAATCTTATAGCGGTTCTCAAAAAAGTGAGGTATGCCCGATGCCCGATGCCCTATCCCCGATGCCCATGAGTACCTCATCTTTCTGAGAAAGGCTATAAGTTTAACTAACTTCCTAGCAAGCTGATGAATCAACTATCTTTTGAAAAATTCAGGGGCAGTATTTTAATTATTGACGACACTCTTAACAATTTAAGTTTACTGGAGCGAATCTTGTCGAAAAAAGGCTATGAAGTACGACTTGCATCTAGCGGCCAACGGGGACTCGAAGCTGTGGAGTTGACTCAACCTGACTTAATTTTGCTAGATATTATGATGCCTGGGATCGATGGCTATGAAGTTTGCAGTCGCTTGAAAGCTAGCGATCGCACTCGCGGCATTCCCATTATTTTTCTGAGTGCTTTGGTAGAAGTTTCTCATAAGGTGAAAGCCTTTAATATTGGCGGGGTGGATTACATTATTAAACCTTTTGAAGCAGTAGAAGTGCTAGCTAGGGTTGAAAATCAATTGCGGCTGCGGGAATTAGAACTGCAACTTACGCATAAAAATCAGATGTTGCAGCGGGAAATTGCTTCTCGGGAAGAGGCAGAAATTGAAACGCGGTTGCTCTTGGAAACAACCAAATTTCAGAAAGAAGAAATTGAAGAATTGCTCTTAAATATTTTGCCTAAACCGATTGCCGATCGCTTGCAGGAAGGACAAAGCATAATTGCTGACAGCTTTTCGGATGTCAGCGTTTTATTCGCTGATTTGGTGGGATTTACAAATTTTGCATCTCAAAAAAGTGCGGCAGAAACGGTGAAAGTTCTCAATCAAATTTTTAGTCAATTCGATCGGTTATCGTTAGAGCACGGTTTAGAGAAAATCAAAACTATTGGTGATGCTTACATGGTAGTCGGCGGTTTGCCCCAACCGCAAGAAAATCACGCAGAGGCGATCGCCCAAATGGCACTCGATATGCAAGCTGCTCTCGCTAGCTTCAATCTCAAACACAATCAAACTTTTAGTCTCCGCATTGGGATAAATATTGGTGGGGTGGTGGCGGGAGTCATTGGTTTAACTAAATTTAGTTACGATTTGTGGGGGGATACAGTGAATGTTGCTCACCGGATGGAATCAAACGGTATTCCGGGAGAAATTCAGGTGACTGCTGCGGTTTATGAGCGTTTGAAAGATAATTTTTCCTTTAAAATGCGCGGTGCTGTTGAAATTAAAGGTAAAGGAGAAATGATGACTTATTTGTTGCTCGGGCGAAAGTAGTCAGTAGTCAGTAGTCAGTAGTCAGTAGTCAGTAGTTAGTAGGGGCGGTGCCCCCGTGCCCGCCCTCTTAGTAGTCAGTTGTCAGTTGTCAGTTGTTATTTGTTGGTTGTTATTTGTGAGTTGTTATTTGTTGGTTGTCAGTTGTGAGTTGTTGGTGATAATTAATAACAACCAATTCCCGATGCCCTCTTTGGCCGATGCCCAATGCCCAATTTCCAATTCTCATATATTAGATTTACTGAACATTAACAAGTATTTTTAGGCACACTGCATTGGCGCATTAATACGCAAGACACCAGTGTTTTGCGTTCATATAAGGCATTTAATATTAACCGCAGAAACTTATACGTAAGTAATTAACTCTAATCCCGATCGTCCCAGTATAAAATACTATTCCGTAGTAGATCAGTAGAATTTTAGCTCGAAAGCTCGAAAATTATGCTGTTTATGCCCTAAGATAGATACACTAACTATTTTCAACTTAATTCCTGGCTTGGGGTCAGCCAATATGGATGCAACAATAGATGCAGTACATTTGACTGCGGTAATGCCTGGAGATCGCCCGATCGCGAATTTTACACCGATTTATCGAACCGCTTTCGGGGCTGTGGGCGATTGAAACCGCTAACCCGCCTGTAGCAAACTCTTGTAGTTTCCCGATCGGCGCGAAACGACCAAAAATCTAGATATTCCGGGCGCAATTCCTGCCCGCAGTATAAAAACCTACGCCCGCAGTTACCGATTTGTTGTGGACTTCTGCGAGGCGGTTGTGCCAGAATGCGATCGTCGAGTTGCATCGCGTGACAGTTAATTGCATCGCTCGAAATAGTCATCAAGCAAACAGATATTCCAGGACGAAATCGAAAGGAGGTCAGTTATTTTAAAATATATGAAAGATTCCTATCTGGGAAGTTTTATTTATAGTAACCTGCCAGATAAAATGGGATAAATCTTAGCACAAATAGACGCCGGATCGGCAATAAATTCCAGCCGCAATCCGAAGTAGTTAGACAGGGAGATACCAACAAGATTCATGGGAAAGTTGTGTTGTAATGCTAGTAACTATGATGCACGAATTTTACGATGCGCTGGCAGATTTAGCAATCTATGAAGATGCCGCACCGACAAAGCGAAAACAAATCCTAAAACGTGTTTTTGTAATTCAAAAAAACCTCAAAGAATTCGCGCAGCGTAACCCGAATAGTCACCAGCACAAATTAGATCTGGTTGAAGCAGAATGGCTTCGCATTTTTGGGAAGACTACAGAAGCAATGGAACTTTACGATCGAGCTATTGCCGGAGCTAAAGCTAACGATTTTTTGAATGAAGAAGCTCTTGCTTGCGAACTCGCTGCTAAGTTTTACCTGTCATTGGGAAGAGAAAAAATTGCTACAGTCTACATGATAGACACCTATGATTGCTATCTGCGCTGGGGAGATCGAGCCAAAATTGATGAATTAGAAAAATGCTATCCTCAATTGTTGTCAGCGATTTTGCAGCCTGCTAAACTCGCTACAGATTCATTAGCAACCTTCGCGATACCTGTCAAACAAAATCAATCTGTACCTTCATTGATGAATCCGTCTGTGTCGGCGACAGTCTCAGATTTTGGGAATTTTTCAACTCTGCTAAAAGCTTGTCAAGCGCTTTCTAGTGAAAGAGATCTCGATCAACTAATTGCCAAACTGATACAACTGGCGATGAGAAATACAGGCGTTGACAAAGGAGTGCTGATTTTGCAAAACGGCAATCAATGGGAAATTGCTGCTGCAAGAGCGATCGACAATTTGGGTGTCGATCGGGCGATCGACTTATCATCCGCAACACTCGATAAAAACAGCGATATCCTGCCCCTAAACATTGTTGATTGCGTTAAAGAATTGTTAAAACCTGTGATTTTGCGGGACATTCCTCAACAATGTGATTGGGAGTCCGACTCCTACATCCTCAAATACCAACCGCAGAGCCTGTCGTGTTTGCCGATTCTCGATCGAGACAAGTTAGTCGGCATTTTGTATCTAGAGAATCTGTTAACTGCAAGAGTTTTTACGCGCGATCGGCTGCAATATCTGAATCTCCTGTGTTCTCAAGCAGCCATCAGTTTGTCAAATGCTCTGCTATATAAAAATTCTCAGGATTACAGCCAAAAATTAGAGCGAATGCTAACAAAAGTCAGCCGAACAGAAGTTCAGCTTGCCGAGCAAAAACAAATGCTGCAAGCGATTCTTGATGTCGCTCCGATTTGGATTTGGATGGTTAATCCTCATGGAAAAGTACACTTTTTCAACAACACTTTTTGTCAAGATATCGGTGTGCCTCTCTCCGCTTTACTAGCTGTCGAACATTACAAAGATATACTAGGAGAAAATGCAGCGAATTGCCTGGTTTCAGATGCAGCCTGTCTTGCCCAAGATTCGCCCCATTACTCCAACGAAACTCTAATGTTTGTGGACGGCAAACTGCACTATTTAGAAGTCACAAAAGTGCAGTTAAAAAAATCCGATGGCGAGAGGATCGGGATTATTGGTTTGGGTGTTGATGCCACCGAGCGTAAGCGAGCACAGGAACTTTTGCAAGAGCAAAATCAGCGCCTCGAACAAACTTTAAAAGACTTACAACAAACGCAACTGCAACTCGTACAAAATGAGAAAATGTCGGCTTTAGGTAATTTAGTTGCCGGAGTCGCCCACGAAATTAACAATCCGATTGGGTTTATTTCGGGCAATTTAAGTGAAGCTAAAAGAAGTTTCGGGGATGTAATAGAACACTTAGAATTGTATCGCTCTGATGCACCCAAATCGGAAATTGCGAACCATGCCGAAGAGATAGATATCGATTATCTCTTGGAAGATTTACCGAAGATGATTAATTCCATGCAAGTCGGGTGCGATCGCATTTCCAGCATCAGCACCAGTTTGCGTACATTCTCCCGAGGCGATAAAGACTACAAAGTTCCTTTTAATATTCACGACGGCATTGATAGCGCTATTTTGATTTTGAAACACCGTCTAAAAGCTAACGAAAATCGCCCGCAGATTGAAGTGATAGCTAAATACGGTAATATCCCTAAAATTGAATGTTTTCCCGGTCAATTAAATCAAGTTTTTATGAACTTACTTGCCAATGCGATCGATGCCTTAGAAGAGTTAAATATTGGACGCACTTTTCACGAAATTGCTGTCAATCCCAACCGCATCACGATTTGCACTAATTTAATTGGGGAAGATTATATTATAATTCAAATTGCTGATAACGGAACCGGGATGCCAGAAGAAGTAAAAAAACAGATATTCGACCATTTGTTCACGACAAAAGCTGTCGGGAAAGGAACGGGATTGGGGTTGGCAATTGCCCATCAGATTGTGGTAGAAAAACATGGCGGCACTATCGAGGCGAAGTCCCAGTCTGGAGTTGGCACTGAGTTTGCGATCGTTTTGCCTGTGAAAGTGAAAGGATAAATATTAATTAAAATTAAAGGTTTTTTGGGCGATCGCGTGATAAAATATAATTTTACCACTCTATTTTATTAGAGGGTCTTTTCAATGCCCTACAGCCAATTTAGGCTTGAACAAATCAAGTCAGAATTTGGAATAACTTTTTGCGAGCAATTCGGACTGTTTGCAGAGATTCCAGAAGCTACCTACAGCCAGTTTTTATCAGAAACCCTAGAGTACAATATTCCGTTAGCTCTGGCAATTAACTCGGACAAATCTCGATCGGAAATGATTGTATAGCCTTTCTCAAAAAGATGAGGTATGACTGACAGCTTATATAACCCTTAAATTAAGAGGGCTGAAGCCCAACAACGTACCTCATCTTTCTGAGAACCGCTGTAGCGCCAATTTTGATTGAACTCAGAAAACAATTTGACAATGGAATAGGCTTATTTTCCGGTAAAGATTTTACGGTAGATAGCCTGAGAGGTTTAAACGGATTTTGCGATTTCCTGATTAGCAAATCGCCGGAACAGTTAATTATCGAAGCGCCGGTTATTGCTTTAGTCGAAGCCAAAAATGATAATATAGAATCTGGTTTGGCTCAATGTATGGCTGAAACGATCGCAGCTCAATTGTTTAACCAACAAAAAGGCAATGAAATTAAGAAGGTTTACGGAGTTGTGACAACGGGAAGTCTCTGGAAATTTATGCAGCTAGAAGAACAAACTATATCGATCGATATCAATGAGTATTTTGTGGGCAATCCTGGCAAAATTATCGGTATTTTGAAAAGTTTTATCGAATAACGTTGTACAATTTGTTTGTAGTGAGGACTTTAGTCCTTCTATTGATTCGGACTGAAGTCCTCACTACGAACCAAATTACTAAGTTGGTAAGTTCAATTTGATTATTTGTCCCACTGATACTTCGTGCTTATGAGTTGCTACTACCACGGCGCCTTCTAGTCGCGGATCGTAACATCCAACCCAAGCAGCAGGATGGCATTCGTGCACTAAATACCCGTACAGCCAAATTGCTCCTCTACCTTCAATGACAATTCCTTGGCTGAATTGAACATTTTGAGGGATTTTCAAACCTTGTAAATCATCTGGTATAATAATACCGTCTTGAGTAGTAATTCGTAAGCGTAAATGTTGGTAGGCTAAACCGTCTTGAGTTTGATTGGGGATTATTGTTAATTCAATAGGATTCATTGGAGGCAAAAATGTTGAATGTTTTTACAGAATCATATCATGTCCGATAGCATGGGCGGGGGCGGGTTTATGAGATTGTAGATTATGGGCAATTATTGTTGGTGAACCCGCCCCTACAAAATTTAACATCATACAATTCCGAATCAAACAGACATGATATCATATATAGCATTTATCAGAAAGATGAGGTATGACTGACAGCTTATATAACCGCTTAAACAAAGAGAGCCCAAGCCCAACAACGTCCGCGAACCTATCTGAGAAGGGCTATACCTTTTAGGGCAAATTTGGAATTCGATCGCCTACTTTGAGTCCCAACTGGGCCGCCCTGCCGCCTTTGAGCTCGATCACTCCGTCAACGGGAACATCGGGGCCGTAGTTGGGGCAGGTGTCGCTGAAACAGGGCGGTACGTTGGGAATTATCGCCTGCACTACCCCTTCGCGCAGAAAAATCATATCGAGCTCGATTTGCACGTTTCTCATCCAGAAACGCACATTGCGCGGGGGGGCGATCGCGAAAAGCATTCCCCTGTCATCGGGCAATTCTGTGCGAAACATTAAGCCAATTGCTTGTTCTTGGGGAGTTTTTGCCACTTCCAGCCCGATCGCCCGATCGCCCAAAATCGCATTCACTGAAACTGGCAAAAGTTGAGCCATATCCATCCCACCAAACATTGAGATAAAGTTTGATTCAGTCAAATTAAATCTTCCTGAAACTACTCCTAAATAGTTACCAGAATTTTTATTTTGCATCACAGTTTGGTTCTCAGAAATAGAAATATTCAAATCGCTAAACTTGATGCCTTCTGTCAAGACAATTTTATCATTGCCGCTGCCAAAATCTGTAATAACATCGGCTTGGGTGACAGTAGATGCAGGGGATGTGCTTTCAAGCACAAATAAATCATCGCCCGCGCCTCCTGTCAAGATATCTTTGCCTTCGCCGCCGATTAGTAAATCGTTCCCCCGATCGCCATTAATCGCATCTTCACCTTGTCCTCCATAGATTGTATCGCTTCCTTGACCTCCAAACAGGGTATCGGCGCCTTCGTTTCCGGCGATCGAGTCATTGTCGCGATCGCCAAAAATCAGGTCATTCCCCGCCAAACCTTGAATAGTGTCATTCCCTGCAAATCCTCTCATAGTATCGCTTCCGGGAGTTCCCAGAAGAAAATCGAAGCCGAAAGTACCGCCGATGTTAACCATTTTGCGTTTAATGATGCGTTTCATAAGAGGAAGATTTGGCGATCGGCATCCGCCAACCGGTACCAAAAGCTCGATCGCTAATTTTCAAACCCGGGGCTGCTTGTCGCCGTTTAAACTCCGATTGCCTGACTAATTTTACTACACGCTTAACCACGGCTTCATCGTGTCCCGCCGCGATAATTTGTTGGGCAGATTCGTGATGTTCTATCAACCGCTGCAAGATGTCATCCAAAATATCATAAGCAGGCAAAGAATCTTGGTCAACCTGCCCCGGTTTCAGTTCAGCACTCGGCGCTTTATTAATAATATTAACTGGAATGATTTCGCTGTTAGGAGATGAGAGTACAGTCCCTATATATCCCCCTGCATTCAGCCAGCAAGAAAGCGAATAAACGCGAGTTTTTGGCACATCGGAAATGACGGCCAATCCGCCATTCATATCGCCGTATAGAGTGCAGTAACCCACCGACATTTCCGATTTATTGCCTGTGGAAAGCAGCAAATGTCCGAATTTATTAGAAATCGCCATCAACAGATTGCCGCGAATGCGCGATTGGATATTTTCCTCGGCAATTCCGAAAGTGGTATTGAGAAAAAAATCGCCGAGAGTGCGATCGTAAGTTTTCATCAAATCGCCGATCGGCAACATTTCGATCGCAATTCCGAGATTTCGGGCTAACTCCAAAGCATCATTAACCGAATGATCCGAACTGTAAGGAGAAGGCATCAGCACCCCTAACACATTTTCGGGCCCGATCGCGCAACTGGCGATCGCCGCCACCAAAGCCGAATCTATCCCGCCACTCAAACCAAGTACAACCTTAGAAAAACCGCATTTGCGAACATAATCTCGCACTCCCAAAACCAAAGCAGCCCAAATTTCCGCATCCCCGAATGGCGGTTCAAAACTTAAATCTGTTGTAGAACTTAAATCTGTTGTGGAACGGGCATCTTGCCCGTTCCCGCCACTGCCAATTAAACCTAGTTTTTGTCCTTCACCTAATCCCAAATCAGTTGTGGAACGGGCATCTTGCCCGTTCCCACCCCCCATCAAATCTTGTTTGTTTTCGTCATATTCCAGCACAGCAAAATCCGTTTCAAAAGAAGCCAATACCCGAATCAAATTCCCCTGACGATTCACCGCAAAACTGCTGCCATCAAAAATAATATCATCATTTCCGCCTACCTGATTAGCATAAACAATCGGTATTCCTGAACGGATGACACTGTGCTGCAACATCGCCGATCGCACTCCCCGCTTGCCAACAGAATAAGGCGATGCCGACAAATTAACCACTAAATCCACACCCAATTTTATCAAATCGGAAATAGGATCGCCCGCATAACTGCGTTTACCCCAAAACTCCTCATTGTTCCACAAATCCTCACAAATTGTCACACCAATTTTGAGTTCACCAATAGTGAAATAATTACTGTTTTGTCCAGGTTCAAAATATCTATCTTCATCAAATACATCATAGGTAGGCAACAAGCGTTTATGAAAAACTTGTTGCACTGCGCCATTTTGCAACAAAACAGCACTGTTGAATAATAACTTCTCGCCTAGTTTCACAGCATCAGCATTAGGTACGGCAGTGCCGACAATGACTGCTAACTCCGGTGGCAAAGCTTGCGCCAGTTGTTCCAAATGTGCGGTGGCAATTGCAATGAAACTCGGGTTCATCAACAAATCGCGCGGCGGATAACCCAGCAGGGAAAGTTCTGGCGTTAGTAATAAGTTTGCGCCCTCAATCTGCGCTTGTTTCGCCGCCTCCAGAATTAGGTTGGAGTTGCCACAGATATCACCAATAGTAGGGTTGAGTTGTGCGATCGCAATTTTCATATTACCAAGTCACCTAATAAATCTTGCTAGCAGTCCGCTCGCGCGGACTCAATTTCCTATAGTCTTAGACTTGAATGTAGGGCAACATTACCAGAAAGAATTGGTTGAAAGCCTCTCCCTTTTAAGGAGAAAGTTAAATCAGACGATTCATTACTTCAATCCACTTCCTTCTAGGTAGAGGTCGTTGTCAACTGTCAACTGTCAACTGTCAACTGTCAACTGAATCAGATTTGTAACGCTTCAATTCTTCCTCAATAAAATGATTGACCAAATCCCGGTAGAGTTTTTCTACCACATCAGGATTCAAACCCGATTCCAAAGCCCACTCGCGTCGCTGTTGTAACATAGCCTGAAAGCGATCGGGCGCTCTAACGCTCGCTTCACTTGTTTTGAACCTGGCTGCTGCAATGACGTATTGAAATCTCTTGCTCAAAGCATCGATCACTTCTCGATCGATGATATCAATTTCCTCGCGAACTTCATGAATATTAGCACATTGATCTGGGTCTTTCATCTGCTGCACTCCTTAATAGATTGTTTTCTCATATTACTCAATTGAACTCGTAATGTCAGTCGATTTTAGATTTTAGATTTTAGATCTTAGATTGACTCCACGGATTAATCTGAGAGATTTAACCTTAGTCTAAAATTTGGCGATCGACTCTCAGCAAGCGTCGGTGGCGGCTATTTTTAGGCGAGGTCATCCAAGGAACAGCTATATAAACACTAGGGGCTTATTTTTGAAAGGAGCAAAAGCGGCAGCATCAAAGCGGTACAAACTAGCAGGACGCCCTGCACCTCGCGAAACCTTAACACGGGTATCGCACAAAAAGCCCAATTTCAACAATCGAGCTCTAAAATTAGAATAATCAGAAAAATTTTCCCCCAAAATAGTAGTATACAATTGATACAGATCGCTCAAAGTAAAAAGCTCTGGCAAAACTTCAAAAGCTACGGGACTGTATTCAAGTTTGTTGCGGAGTCGCCGGTATCCGTATTCGAGAATTTGATTGTGATCGAAGGCTAGCTTCGGAACTTGTTGGACGGGATACCAAGCAATGCCGCCGACGCGGTGCCCGACACCTGCAACTACACTTCCAGCAATCAATTCAGCTTCTTCAAACCGCACCAAAGCAAAGTAACTCACCGAAAGATAGCGATCGCCCCTGGTGAATTCTCTCGGATCGCGTCCCGGTTCTCCAAAAGTATACAGTTGCTCCAGATACAAATTTTCTACTCGAATTTTTTCCGACAAAATCCGGTAAGCTGCATTTTCCAGAGACTCTCCGTGCCGTACCAAAGTACCGGGAAGACTCCAAGAATCGATAAACGGTTCGTCTTGCCGCATTACCAACAGCACCAACAAGCGGTTCTGCACGGTATCGACGGAGAAAATTACATTATCTACTCCTACTTTAAAGTCAGCTAATGAGCAACCTTCGCTCTTTTTTGTGCCTCGTGCCATGCGTACAAATGCTCCCGATTAATGTAATCTTCGATAGTCGGAGTCAGGGCTTCCGTGTCTCCTGTTTCCCGATAGGAAGTTGAAGAAACATCGGGAGCGTTCAAAGATGCGATCGCCACTTCTGCACCCATGCGCTTCAACTGCCACAAATCTAACTGTTCTGACGGATAACCAGGCCGCGGTACTATCAGTAACTCTACTTCTTTTAACAACTGTTCAAATTTGTACCAGCGAGGCAGTTGTCCCACCAAATCCGAGCCTATTACCATCGTCAACTCTGCATCCTGCCACTGCAATCTTGCTTGTTCCACGGTTTCTAGCGTCCTCGGACTGCTGAGTTCTGGATGCAAACAAAGGTTGTGTCTGGGCGAATTAATTTCTTGAATCATTAACAGCAGCATTGCCGATCGATGTTCTAGGGATGTTTGGTGCGACTTGAAAGGATTGTCCGACGCCCAAACTGCTACCCAATCAAAATGCTGAGCAAGCCAATTCAAGATTGTTTTGTGTCCCGCAGTAGGTGGATCGGCACTGGTTCCAAACAAGGCAATTCTTTGCATAGGGAATTGGGAATGGGTAATGGGGAAATAGGTACGTTGTTGGGCTTTAGCCCTCTTTATCTATATCTATAAAGAGGGCTAAAGCCCAACAACGTACCTGATCGATGCTATAAGCGAGATATTTCATAAGTTTTAGTCTGACGTTGACACAAATAACTAATGACTCTTTTTCGTTTTTTGAGTGAGAGTCTGCAAATCTGTAGAAATTTCCATCGGTGGCGAAATCGGGTTATTTAATTGGCGAGTTTCTGCCGGGAGACTGGCGACAGAAGCAGCAGTTCGTTTGGCGATATCCTCCAAACTTTCGGGTTCGTGCAATCGTTTGCCATCCTTGACAACCAATTGCATTAATGGTAAATGATGCTCCGAATTGTAAATATTGTCCGCTGCCAGTCCCAAACAATCTCCGATAATTTCTCCATCTTTCATGGTTCTAAAAATTTGCTTTTTCCCTGGATATGTTACCTTGCCGCTGGCCTCTTTCATCACGGGCATTCCGTCTATTTCCACTAACTTATAAACACCGTTGATAGGCGAACCGGTGACCAACTTTGTTCCCAAACCGTAACCGTCAATGCAAGCACCCGCACTTTTTAATCTAGCAATTTCGTGTTCGTCCAAATCACCGCTAGCAATAATTGGCACGCCCGGAAGGATCGATCGCACTTCCCGAGACAATTTTACCAAATCCCCCGAATCCAGCCGCACGCCTTCCAAGGGCATTTCACCGCTGTTGACTCGCGATGCTAAAGTCCGCGCCGCCGCCACAGTATCGTAAGTATCGATCAACAGCGGCGCCCCCGGAAAATAGCGGTGAAATGCTGCAAACGCCTCATCTTCGCTGCCTTCGAGAGCCGACACAGCCATTACCAAAGCATGGGCGATCGTACCCACAGGTTTACGGCCCAATTTCAAAGCAGCCAAAACATTAGAAGTACCATCGATCCCAGCAGCCAAAGCGGCCCTAGCAGCCCAGACAGCAGCTTGAGGCCCAAAAGCCCTGCGCGTCCCGAATTCCAGCAACTTAGCCTCCGGGCCCGCCACATCGCGCAGCCGCGCAGCCCGCGTCGCAATTAAAGTTTGATAATTGATTGCATTCAACAAATAAGTTTCGACTAACTGAGCCTGCCACAGAGGAGCCTCGATCCGCAAGAGAGGTTCATTGGCAAATACCGCCGTCCCCTCGGGTACCGCCCACACATCCCCAGTAAAGCGGGCGGAAGCGAGTAGATCCCAAAATCGCTCGGGGGCCCCGGCAAAAATTCCGGTGGACTGTAAAGCCTGAATTTGCGCCTCGGAGAACCGCAATTTTTCTAGATAGTCGATCGCCTGAGCCAAACCCATGGCGATCGCATAACCAAAACCATCTGGTAGCCTGCGCGCGAACAATTCAAAACTCGCAGGGCGATCGTCGAGGCCTTCCCCGACGTAACAAGCCGCCATCGTTAGCTGGTAGAGATCGGTCAACAGGCTGTAATCTGCTGGAGAAACCGTCAATTCCCGATCTTCTAAGATTTCCTCAAAACCTGTGACGTGCAGGCTTTCTGTCGCAGTTTTCATCAAAAAAACCCCGGACAAACTTTGTTTATTTAATTATAGTGACAAATACCATATCTTTTTGTAAAGGTTTGATTAAGATTTCAGAGAGAGTCGGAATATTTTATGATTTATGCCCTCTAATAGGGGTTTTTGTGTAGATGGGTACAAAATAATTATGGTAGAATCACTAAAAAGTTCGCATTTAGCAATCTCAGCAAATCGATCGCAAAATATATATGAGGAGATTGGGGCGATCGACCAAAACACTGAATTGGTAAAAGCTTCAGTTTGCTTCGATGTTGCAGACTAATAAGTAATTCAAACAAATATTGCTAAAGCGATCGCAGGGCAGAAACTCAGACTAATCTATAAAGTATCAACAGCCAGAAAAGAGAGGCGGTTCTTATGAATCTTTCTAAATCTGTGGTAGGCGCAATGCGTTACGTTTCGGAAGCTGCATCGAGGATTTTTAGACGGAGCGATGACGATTATCCGGCTACTGGCGTTCAGCCTTTTGAAGGTACGCCACCCAAAGGCTCTAAATGGGACAGATGAAAAGGCGATCGGAGTATTTCTAGTGAGATAGGCAAAGACATTCGCCTCACCCAATAACGGTAAGTTTTTCAACTACTTTGAAATATCTTCAATTTTCCCCAGCTAAACAAAGCTTAGCTGGGGTTTTGCCGTTAAAAATTGGTAGTAATGATCAAGATTTTCAAAGGTGGTACCCGCCACGTGATTTATCCGTGGAATCAATCCCAAATCAAAAATCGAAAATCCTCTCTTCCCCCGAATTTATCAGTGGGGTCGCCTCTAAAATCTAAAATCTAAAATCTAAAATCTAAAATCGATTGACGTTGATGTTTTGAGTTTTATGAGGACTGAAGTCCTCACTACGAACCAATTACCAAAATTGATTGAGCAAAAAGGCGATCGCCCCGCTGCCGATTGGCACAGTCAAATTGTCAATTCCCAACTTAGACACCGACTCCAAAGTAGCAGCAACCAAAGCCACAACAGCCGACACCGCCCAAGTTTGCCAAACATTGCCTTGCACAGCCAGCAAAATCAAACTGCTAACAGCAAAACTCACCAAATACATAGTTGCAGAACCTTCCCAACTCTTCTGCATTCCCCAAACTCGATAAAGATGTTTGCCGTATTTCTGCCCAATAACAGCGGCCAATCCGTCCCCCCAAGCCATCACTAAAATGCCCAAAGCAGCGTATTCTTGATGTTGTAGCGGCCAAAACCAAGCGACGAGAACGCTGATACTGACAGCATAGAAAAAAGTCCCGAAACTCTTGCGGTGGATAGTGTTCAGACTTGGCAAAATCGGAACTTGGTAGGAAATTAGGGCGATCGCACCAGCCAAAAAACCAGCCGAAATCCCCACCCAGTCGGGTATTTGCAGCCACCAAGCCAGCAAAATCACGTTTCCAGTACCGATGTGAACCACCTTGCGCGATACCTCGGCACCGACAGCAGTAAAGCGATTTAACCCTTCAGCCACCAGCAAAATTACGCCCAACCAGGCTCCCACGAGGGAAATTTGCAACCACACAGTCGGAATTTCAGACAATATAAACACGATATTTAGGAAAAACTGCGATCGGGCACTATGTACTACTTTAATGGAAAGCGCGATCGATGTTAGAACCCCGCAGCCTTAAAGTGCTGCGGGGAGCTGGCTGTTATGTTTTTTTAGGTTGGTCTACTTAAAACCTGTGCTATGCTATAAGCAAGTCTAGGGAAAAAGCTATGACTATTTTAGTAGAAGAACTCTTGAATACCTTTGAGCGATTAACAGACTCAGAACGGTTAGATTTGGTATTGGAAATTTTGAAACGGACTGTCGATTTAGACTTTCCGCCCCTGTCTGATGACGATTTAGTTCTGAATGCTGAGGGAATTTTTCTAGAGTTAGATGAGGAAGAATCCGTATATGAATAGTCCAGATCGTGGTGAAATATGGTTAGTCGATCTAGGTTATATTGCGAAAGTCAGACCATGTTTGGTCGTGAGTATTCCTGCTTTAAATCAAGACCGGGCCTTAGCGACTCTAGTGCCACATACAACAAGTCTACGCGGTTGAAGATTTGAGGTAAAAGTCAAAAATAAGTTCCTCCGAGAAGGAGTATTTGACGTACAAAATATGATTACAATCCCTCATGCAAAGCTTCTACGCAAATTGGGAAGTCTGACATCCGAGAAAATGCTTGAAGTAGAAGAGGTAATACTTTTGTGGTTGGGATTTAAAGAGGACAGTGCTGAGGAAGAAGAGGAGTAAGCCGAACCCTTGACGTTTTGAAATAATCAGAAAATCTGACTGCTATGCAATATGTCTTAATTATTCATGAAGTCGAAAATTATGCAGCTTGGAAAAAGGTATTTGACAATGCTGCAAATATCCGAAAAGAAGCTGGCGAGCGCTCGTATCAGGTTTTGAAGTATGAGAATGAACCTAACAAAATTGTTCATTTCTCCGCGTGGACATCAACAGCAGATGCCAGGGCATTTTTTGAGTCGCCTGCACTGGTTAAAATTAGAGAGGAAGCGGGAGTTAAAGCTCCTGAATTTATCTATTTAGACCAATTAGAGTCAGGAGTATTGTGAAAGACGCATTCGTATAATGTCAGTATAAAAGACTCGGCGGTTGAAACCGCGTCTACACAAACAATGTCCGCCTCCGCGGACTCAAGAAAATCAAGAATTAAAACCGCTTTTTCGGTAGATTTTGTCTCCATAAATGTGATTTTAACTACCCACTCTTCAACCTGCGGAGGCAGGTTTTGTCTGTGTAGACGCGGTTTCAACCGCCGTCTCAACCGCCCGGTATTGTCTCGAAATCATCTTTCACAACTCGCGTTTCAACAACTCCCGCACTAGCGCAAAAGCCCTCCCCCGACACTTTTCGGGCAGCAGCGACAATCCCAAACCCGCCCACATTTTAGTCTCAGAAACCGACTTCCCAGCTCGCACCATCCGCCGCCCTTTTGCAGTTTCACCCACCTCAATTAACCGCAAACCAAGCGCTAATTGAGTTTCTGCAATCCTCTTGAGCCTGACTGTTTCCAACTTCTCGGAATCAAATTCGTAACTGGTCAAATAGCGCAATTTATCGCTCAAATAGGGAATTGCCCGATCGCATCCTTGCTGTCCTGCATGAAATCGATACTCCATCAACAGCTCGGGCAAGTAATAGCACTTTTTGCCTGCAAGCGCAAGTCTCACAAACAAATCGTTATCTTCGCAATTTTGCCAATTGGGCCGCAGAAATCCGACTGTTTCCAGCGCGCGGCGCCGAAACAAAGTTGCGCCTATTTGCAAACTTTGCCTCAGAAAAACTGTAGCAAGTAAATCTTCAATAATTCCCGCCGACAACTCGGTGCGGCCCCACCGCTGCGAATTCAGTTGTGTCTGGTTTTCGTCAATGTTGTTGTTGAGATCAATGACCCAGTGGTCGGTACTGACAAAATCTATGTTGGGGTTTTTATCCAAAATAGCAGATGTCCGCTCTAGAAATTGCGCGCTCAGGCGATCGTCATCGTCAAACTTGATAAAATATTCGCCCCTAGCCGCCGCAAAGCCCGATCGCATATTATTACTTTTGCCGATATTCTGCGGGTGCCGAATGTAGTGAATCGGGCGATGGCTGGGAGCCCCGCAAGCTACGACAAATTCCGACATCAACAGCGCAGTCGTGTCCGTCGAACCGTCATCGCAGACAATTAACTCAAAATCTGTATAAGTTTGATCTAGCACGCTGGCGATCGCACTAGCCAGCAAATGCACTCGATTGCAAGTAGGAATGCAAACACTAATTTTCGGCATTAAAACCATTTTAGATTTGGGATTGAGATTGCGAAAAAAATTCGCAATTGAGTTCAGGGAAAGAAACCACCTATGCCCTATGCCCTATGCCCAATGCCCAATGCCCTATGCCCTATGTCTTTTAATTTAAACGAGCTGTACATTCCAGAATTAACTTTTGATTCACCAATGCAAAAGGTTGAATTTCCAAAGCGCGACGAAAAGCTCGAATAGCACTTCTGTATTCTCCCAGGGCAGCGTAGCACAAACCCAGACCGTGCAACGCCCCAAAATGCACCGGATTTAGTTGAAGGACTGTTTCGCAGTCTTTGATCGACCTTTGATAATTGCCTTGGGTATAGTGAAGTACGGCGCGCCGGTTCCAAGCTTCAGCAAAATCCGGCGCTTCCGCAATCAGTTTTGTCAGCAAATCCAAAGCGTGCCGAACATCTCCTGCATCTAGGGAAACTTGCGATCGCCTGAGAACTTGCATCCCGTAGTCACCCTTCTGGTTAAACCAAGTGCGCCAGAGTTCTGTAGTAGCCCGATCGCGCACGCTTTCGTCAGACTTTTTCAAATCTTCGAGCAGCGCCTTAACAGATAATTCATCCATAGGTGGGAGGATTGTTAAACAGGTTTTATCAATCAATTTTATCGTGACAGTGGCAACTTTATTTATTCAACATCCCATGCGAATTTTGATGCTTTCTTCAACTTTTCCCTATCCGCCAAGCCGCGGCGGAACTCAGGTAAGGACATTTAATTTGTTGCAATACTTGAGCCGGCGGCATGATGTAATTCTTGGTACTGTGCGATCGCCAGATGTCACTGACTCACAAATCGACGCATTGAGGCAACAAGTTACACAATTAGCAGTTTTCCTCCACCCGCAGACACCCCCCCAACCCCCCCTTGCTAAGGGGGGGCTAAGACTCAATCAGGAGACTACTGAGGGGGGGTTCTTTCCTCCCCCCCTTAACAAGGGGGGGATTGAGGAAGAATTCTTTCCTCCCCTCAATCAGGGGATTGATGAGAAAATGAACGAAATAATAGGAAAATTCCACAGATTTAGTCAATTTTTGTTATCCGGGACGCCTCCGAACGTAATCTCCAGCTACTCTCAAGCAATGCAAAATTGGGCAGACAATTTAGTCATAGCAGGCAAATGTGATGCTGTTACCTGCGAGCACAGCGTTAACGAGATTTATGTGCGTCCAGAATGGCGGCAAAAACTGCTAACAGTTGCAAATATTCACAGTTCCGTTTGGGGAACTTGCAGGGAAATGTTAGCCACCGGGACTTCCCAAAAACCCCTGCGCGATCGACTAAATTTACCGCTACTCGCCCGCTACGAAAAACGTTACTGTACCAAATTCTCCCGTATTGTCGCCACCACATCCACAGACAAGCAGCAACTGCTAGAATTGCTGTCCTCTGGCAGCCTCGGAGGGAAAGCAGATTTTTTTGTCCCTCCCATTGATGTGATTCCTAACGGCGTGGATTTGGCAGAATTTCCCTATCGGTCGATCGATCCAGGAGGACACACCTTAATCTTTGCAGGCGCCATGAACAATTTGCCCAATATAGACGCGGCCAGGTTTCTCAGTTTGCAGGTACTCCCAAAGTTGCAGCAGCGGTATCCCGATGCTACCCTCACCCTAGTCGGCACCTCGCCAGTTCCCGAAGTCCTCGCCTTGGGGAAACTTCCGGGAATTCAAGTAGTAGGCAGGGTGCAAAGGGTGGCAGAATATTTGCATCAGGCTGCTGTTTGTGTGGTGCCGATGCGGATTGGTTTTGGAATTAAAAATAAAACTTTGGAGGCGATGGCGGCTGGAACGCCTGTAGTTGCTAGCGATCGAGGTTTGGAGGGTTTAACCGTCGGTGGCGGGCCTTCCCCGACAAGGGCCTTGCGGGCAAACGAAGTTCAGGAGTATGTTGAGGCGATTACCAGTTTGTTTGAAAATTATCAGCTAAGACAGGAACTGTCTCTGAGGGCGCGATCGCTCGTTGAAAGCCAATATACCTGGGATATCATAGGTCGGCAGTACGATCGGCTATTCCAAATTTAAACTCTAAATTCTAAAATCTAAATTCTAAAATTTCGACGATGGAACACAAAATAAACTCCTCAAAAAATCGAGCCAAACCCCCAGAAAATCGCAAAGTTACTCCTTCTCCGACAAGACGCCGCCGCCAAAACCGACGCGCCAAAAAACTTCAAGAGTCCCAGCTTCCCATACCTGGTTCCCCAACTCCCGCCAGATATCCTTGGAAAAGACTGGTAGCTAATTTGACAGCCCTCAGCGTCTTGTGCGGCTGTGCAGCTTTGATGGGAGGTGGCGCTTGGCTGAGTTACCAGCTAATTGTCGATCCCAACGGGAACAGATTGATATCTCAGTTTGTACCCGGATGGTCGCGCCTGCCTACAGGTAGCAGAGATACCATCCAAACTCTCGATCAAATCAAAGCCAGCATCCGCAAATTGGGATTCATCACCGGCGAACCCCTACCGCTTCCTGTTGAGAAATCCGCAGATAATTCTATTTCCGATTTGCTGTTGCCGGTGATGGTGGAAAGAACAGTTAATGCTTCTACAGTTTGCAAAAATCCTTGCCGTCAAATTGTCGAACTTCGCGTGTACAAGCGGGTGCAACTTCCCGATCGCGATTCCGATACCGTACAGTATTTTCAGCTAGCAAGTTCTGTGAATATAGAAGGCCCGGCGGAATCTTTTGTCATTGCTTCTTTGGATGACTCTGGATCCAACAATCAAGCCTCAAATCAGTCGCTACCGCTGACAGAACTGCGCCGCTTTGACGGCAAGCCCCCCGAATTGGGCATTTGGTTTAATGTCAGCGGTAAACTCGTGCGGGGCGACAAGAAAATTCCCTACGGACAAGTCGTTCGCTACAACCCCAGTCAAAATCATTTAATCTCGCTGTTGGATTGGGCGAGTGCGGCCGGACAAGCGCCGAATTGGCAGCAAATTGTTAAGGGGCAAAACCCCCAGTTGGCGATCGACCAAACAATTGGTTTAGAACCGCAATTTACCATTTATCAAATTGGTTCGCGCAAATTTATCCCGAACCCAGTTCAATTAACCGCGATTTCCTTAGAAGAATTTGCCTTCAATGACCAGACTTATAAAAATGGGCTGCGACTGGCAAAAAGCGGACTTTGGTCTCCCGGATTAAATGTCATGCGTTCAGCTAAAGCCAAAGCCGGTCAG
Organism: Microcoleus sp. PH2017_09_SFU_O_A; assembly: GCF_020738625.1. Lineage (NCBI taxonomy): Bacteria > Bacillati > Cyanobacteriota > Cyanophyceae > Oscillatoriales > Microcoleaceae > Microcoleus > Microcoleus sp. PH2017_09_SFU_O_A. The sequence goes on along the minus strand of NZ_JAEQCF010000016.1, from coordinate 58,486 downwards.
AATTGGCCCGCAGTCGCCCAAGCTCAACTAGAGACGATCGAATTTCATGCTAAAATTACCCGTGCTCAGGCGATCGCATCTTGGGCCAGTCCCAGCCAACAAGTTCTCGCAGAATTGATAGACGGCCGCTGGAATCAAGCTTTGCAAGTATTTGAAGCCGATCCCAGCAACACTCACGAAATTGCCGCCACCCTCAAAAATGAAGGCGGGCGGATCATGAACCGCGTAGACGCCGCCTTGAGAGTCAATGCCGCTGACGCCGATGTCAAAGCTTGGGGCACCCTGATTGTAGCCTCTCAAGACGGAACTCGCGAGGCGATGAATTGGCTCGACCAGCAACCAGATACTGACAGCGAAACTCGAACTAGAATTCGCAATTTGGTCAATAAACTTGAGGAAGCAATTTCTCAAGCTGAAAGTTTAGAAGACCACAAAAGTCAAATTATGGGTTCTGCTACTTTAATTAGCAGTATCAACCCCGCTGAGTGGCTGGAACCAGAAGCGAAAAACGAGTTAAAATTGACCGGAGAACAAGTTTGGTATCAGGTACAAGTAGCCAGTTTTTACGACGGAACCCGCTGGGTCAATCCGCCCTTTGCAGATGTAGAAGTCCGCTCTTTTCCTGCTACTCAAATCAAATGGTTGTGGGGGCGCCTGGGCTTGCAGGCTGACCCCAAGATTAAGATAGAGGTAGCGATGGCTAACGGTCAACAAAGAGTCGCTGTGGGAACCGTGAAAGCGGTGCAGATTCAAGACGGAAATCTGCGGTTGCTAGCAGCGGTTGACAAGCGATCTTGACAGTTGACAGTTGACAGTTGACAGTTGACAGTTGAGGGCGACCTCTACCTGGAAGTTTGAGGATTCGAGTAATGAATAGTCTTGTTTTAATTTCTCCCGCTTAAGGCAGAGGCTTTAAACCATGTTTTTCTGGTAATCCGGGAAAAAACCTTCGGCAGAAATAAAAGTCACGGACACACTCTTGGTACAAAGAAACCAGTTTTTTTACCATTTCTGCCCGTCGCAACAGAAGTATTTCCGCAAAAAAACCCAGTTTCCGGCCACCCGTGCGTTCAAAACAAGGAAGAAGCAAAAAGTTTTCTTCTCCCCCTCTCCCCCTCTCCCCCTCTCCCCCTCTCCTTCTCTTCTCTCGATCTCCCCCTATAGAGATCGGACAACAATGCAGACAACAATTTTGTTAAGTTAATTTACACCACTTGCACACAAAAACCCAGAGATGTTAGATCGCGGCCTTTTTAGAGAGTGCTGCAATCATCTGTCGTTTGACCGCTTTAGCCCAAAGCTCAAACTCCAAGCTGTTGATATCGTTAATTTTCACTTCCTCAGCAGTCTGATGTGGGGCTTGCTTCTGTGCTGTAGTCTCCATTGTTTTTTTCCTCGTTCAAAAAAAGTTATTAGTCGATCGTAAGCAGTGAGCATCATACCTCTATTTTATGTAGTAATTGCTGCCATTAGTTATACTAAATACATAGAATTTAACGATTAGATGCAGTAAATACATCTTGATAATGCAATTTGTGAATAAAATCTTAAGAATCCTGTAATCCTTGCTATATATAGGTTTTTCCTGACATAAGAATGTAACAAATTACAAATTATGGCAATATCAAACCAAGATTCATGTTAACAAAGTTTTGTTAAATGAATGTATTAGCATATACAGCAAAAATATATTTAATTCAATTTACAAAGGGCAATAAAGGCGATCGCCACATCTCCAAGTCCCAGTACAATATCGATTCCCTCCAGCGCCGCCAGCAAGGACAAAAACTTAATAGACTTCGGATTCACTTGTTTAAGCCGATCGACTGCCGCCACTGCTGAGTTAGCAGCAACCAGAATGCGATCGACAATCAAAACATCTCACTTTAGCGATCGGCATTTCCATTTCTTCGTATTTCAGCAGCAAATCTCGCGTCACCTCACAGGCTAGCAGCATCCCAATTTCTTTCAGCAGTTAACGAAATTTTCCCGTGTGCGCTTGAGCTTGCAGCACGAGAGTTAACTTGTGCTGTATCAAAAGATGGTCGATAACACTAACTCATTTTTTTGTGAAGAGTTAATCTACCTTACTATCATCTCTCCCTACCTAGATCTGCCTGAGAATACATCTCTCCTCTTTTTTACCGTTACCCGCTACCACACAGATCATTTCACTACAGCTACAAAGCCTATAATTCCAGAATGCAAGCATCTTTTCTCAACAAATAGCCACGGGAAAATATTTGCTGCTGAAAAAACATTTTTCCGCGCAGCAGCAGACAAAAAAAACAGAGCTTTGTTCCCGCAAACACCTGTAAAAAAAAATCAATTTTTTATCATCGAATTTTCCGGAACAATCTCTAAATGCCATGAATCTTAGAAAGTATCAGGACAAAACAAGTATTAGTCCATCAACTAATGCTACTTGATCAAGCTCCGAGCCAGGTACAGCGATCTAGCTCCCAGTCAGAGTCTGACTGCCTTTTCAGTAAAGGCTTGCCATCTCCTAATTGGAAGGGTATCGCCTCAATCTTCCTTGAATAATTCAGGTTTGTCCTAACAAAAAAACATTAAGGAGAACATCCATGAAATTTGTAAAACTATTGCTAGCCACAGTATTAACCACTGCTGCTATCAGCCCAGCCTTGGCTGCTAACCCATCAGTTCAAATATTAGGTGCAAGCTACGGCGGTAGCGGTTGCCCAGACAGATCCGCCAGCGTCAGCGTCAGCCCCGACGGTCAAGAACTCAGCATCCTATTTGATAAGTTTGTAGCCCAAGGAAACGTCTCAGCAGAGACCCGGAAAAGCTGCAATTTGAGCATTCCCATCAAAGTACCCCAAGGCTTCCAAATTTCGATTTACGATGCCGATTATCGCGGTTACGTTGCTCCTAAAACCAGCGGAAACCTCAGAGCAGAATACTTTTTTGCTGGAGCCAAGGGCCCAGTTTTTTCTCGCACTTTCAACGGCGAAACCAACTACAACGTTCGAGATAGCTTAGCCACTGTAGCAGATGTGTGGTCTCGCTGTGGCGACAGTGTAAATATGCGAGTAAATGCTTCGATGACAGCCCGCGGTGCCGGCACAGCCACCGTTGACTCCTTCGATTTAGCTCATCGCGGTTTAGTTTATCACGTCAAATATCGCACTTGCCGCTAACCATAACCGCTAAAAAACATAACACGCATGACCCGATTTCTTTACGAAATCGGGTCATTTGTGCGCTCATCAAAACTGCTAAAGCTTAGAGAATTTACCCAAAGATATGCTACAATGACGCTTAGGCTTTGAGGAATGTTCTATGAAAGTAAACTACCAAGAAAGAATTGATGTAACAGCCGAGGAATTAAAACAACTTCTGTCGCAGCAACGAACCTTGACTAATCGCTCAAAAATCCAGGCACTTTATTGGTTAAAGGCTGGATATAGCCAAAGCCTTACAGATGTAGCTGAACGTTTAGGTGTACATAGAATTACTGTACATAGATGGTTAAAACAATATAGTGCTGGCGGTCTGCAAGAACTGTTAAAAATACGGCAAGCAACTGGTAGACCCAGAATAATTCCCTCAGCAGTAATAGCAGGAATTGCAGAAAAGTTAAGTGAGGAATCCTGTGAATTCACAACTTACAAAGAAATTGCGGCCTGGGTAGAAGATAACTATCAAATATCAGTCAAATATCAAACATTACACAAGCAATTACACTATCGCATGAAAGCAAAATTAAAAGCACCAAGGCGTTTGAATAACAAAAAAAAATGATGCAGCTATCGAATTTAAAAACAACTCCTCTGAAAAATAGATACTGCAATAAAGGTACGTAGTTGCGCTTAAGCGCTCTTTCTTAGATATAAAGCAATACAGTTGACTAATATACTGCTAT
>NZ_JAEQCF010000016.1:0-54554 GCF_020738625.1 Microcoleus sp. PH2017_09_SFU_O_A | reverse complement strand
TCTTTCTTAGATATAAAGCAATACAGTTGACTAATATACTGCTATTCGTGAAACTCCTCTGAAAAATAGATACTGCAATAAAGGTACGTAGTTGCGCTTGAGCGCTCTTTCTTAGATATAAAGCAATAAGGACAATCTTAAGTAAACTGTATTGTATTATAAAGAGCGCTTAAGCGCAACAACGTACCTAATAATTAACATCAATATTGACTAATATTAAACTAGAATTCGCTTAACCACGATTTCTTGGCAAAAAAATACAGCTTTAAAAAATCCTTGCTACAACAATTCAGTTAGACTTTTTCAGTGCCATCGGACTTGCATTCCGAACCTTCCTTCTTCTGACTTCACGCTTGACTTCTGTCAACTGTCCACTGTCAACTATTAAAAAAAGTCCCGTTACTTTCAATATGAATTGGCGGTACTCCAGCAGCCCTCAATTCTGTGGCAATTTTTCGCCCCGCCGCCCAAGTTCCTCCCTGCAAAATCTTCACCAGTGGCAATTTTGTCGCACTCAAATCCAGCTTGTATCGCATAGCTGCTGCAATTTTATCTAAAAGAATCACAGTGACCGATCGCCATTCTACTACAACTTCCGAACCCGGCAAATACCTCTGCTCAAAAATAGCCGAATCTTTTGCCCGTAACAGCCCCATATCCAAACACAAACCGCCGTTACGATACCCCGCTAATCCCGTCAACTCGTCCAATCCCACGACGTACAAACCGAGTTCTTGCAGCGGTTCCAACAGCGAATAAGTCAACCACTGCGAGAGTTGGTGAAACGGCACAAATTCATCTCCCAGATTTTCTCCTTGCAAAGCCCGATGCCGCCAAACCTCACCTAAATTAACGCCACCAATGGCATATTTTCCCGGCCAATTTTCCCCAAAACCTGTCAAAACAGCGCTCAATATTTCAGCACAATCCACAGTTTTGACTCCAGAAACCAGACTGTCAAGCAAGTATTGTGCCAAATTGCCGGGACGCTGGTTCTCGCTGCCAAACAATAATGGATGTTGGCAAATTGCATTCCCCAAACGCTGCAACAATTCTAATCTGCCTGTTAAACCAACTAGCGGATTGTCTCGACTTACTTGAAATCCGGCCGCTAAGGTTTCTAATTTTAATTGAGAAAGCCCGCGAAAATCGGCTTGCCAAGGAAAATCTGGATTGCTGGAAAAAATACCCTGACAAAACATCCGAAAAGTGGCTACTGCCAACCCTTCTGAACGGCGATAAACTTCTTTGGTTTCTGCTTCGCAATACTGCCAATCTGCGCCGGTACTGGCATCGAGTAAAACGCTGACAATGGCTAAATCAAATTTTATCTTTGCTTGTTCTATGACTGAAAATTCTGTTAAAGCTGCATCGAATTGAGCGAGGCGCGGTTGGTTGCCGGCTTCAAAATGCCGCCACTGACTGTGAAACGGAATATTAAAATCGGGATACTGTTGGCGGGTTGTGTCGATTACATAATTTGCTGCTTTGTCGAGTTCGGATAAATCGACACAGAAGAAATTGAGTTTATTTTCGGAGGCTAAGTTAAAAAGCCGATCGCACTTTTGGCGAATCGCAGTTGGTGTTCTCAGATATTTTACAGCCTCTAGCTCAATATTATTCAACTTCATCGAAAATTTTTGGTTTGAAACCCCGTGCTTTGAGCATCGGCTTTACATTTTGGCTAGGCTTTTCCTAGACTAGCCATAGTTCTAGGGAAAGCTCTATGTACCTGACTCAAAAAATCAGATACGCGGACTTGCCACCAAAGAGTTTAACACCTTGCGAGAACTCTGTCGGTTGAGTCAAAACCTTTACAGTGTATGGTTTTATACAGTCAGACAGTATTGCTTCCAATCTGGCAAACACCTTCGCTACGAGTGTAACTATTACTACTGCAAGGGAAACGAGGACTATCAATAGTTGAATACTGATATAGCCCAACATACCCTGAAAGTAGTCGATCGAACTTTGCGGAGTTTCTAGGACTTGATAAACGCAGTCAGAGAGGGAAACTATCAACAGAAAGTTCAACTCCCTCACTATCTCCCGACACAGGATTATATCGTGTCCGATCGATTAACCGTAATTACATTCGATCGCACGTGCCCACGAAAGTCCGCAAAATGGAGCGGACTTTCGTGGGCACTACCAACTATCGTAGAACGGCAGCCGAGTGTTAAACAACTAAACATCGGTAAACATCATTTTCCTGAAAAAAGTCAAACTGACTGTAATCTAACAGATTATCTAAAATCGCATTTTTATCGATTTTGATCAGCTTGTATTCCCACTTCGAGCCACTAACTTCGCGTTTTATTTGATCTGAAACTATTACCGAATTTTTTTCTGTACCCGGAGATACTATTTTACTTAAATCTTCCAGCCTGTCGGCGATGTTAATATCTTTTCCGTAAGTGCAAGACCGAAATATATACAAATTTCCTTTAGCAACTCCCACCGACAAACCGCAAGGTATTTTATGGCCGTGTATAAAAAGTTTCCAATTTTCGCACAAACTTTCCATGGCCGCTAGGGCTGAGTGAGCTTCTGGGAAAGTCAACAAATGCGAATCGCCAACAATACTGCGAATTGTGCCACCGTATTCTTCGCAAATGTTTTTTTCAAAAGTATCAAAGTTGGTGAGCAAATATTCAACATCTCTGATAGAATTAGATTCTTGATAAGCAATAAAACCTCTCAAATCCGCTTTAATTATTGCTTGATTTTCCACAATTCGCGTCTTGTAACTTTGGTCAACTTTGTAAACCTTTTCAGGTTCGCTCATCCCTTTCAAGGAAAACTCATTGACAAAAGATGTTTGCACTTCTGCTTTGTTGAGCGCCAGCCATGCTGCTTGGGACAAATATATTTCATCCTGGGGAGTTACTGATTCTATACGCGCTGTTAAATTGACCGTATCGCCAAAGATATCTTTATCTTGATGCAAGACATCTCCCAAGGTAATCGACACGCGAATAGCCAATCGTTCGTCGTTCGATTTGCTAGATTGTTGGGTTCTCAATTCTTGCTGCATTTCTAAGGCTGCCATCGCGGCTGCTGTGACGCTGGGAAAAATCAGCCAAAATGAATCACCTTCGCCTTTGATCAAACTTCCTTCATTTCTGGTACTAATATCTGAAATAAAAGTTTTATGCTCGTTCAACAAACTACTTAAGTCCGACTGAGATAATTTTTTAACTCGGGCGGTATATCCGCAAATATCTGTTTTTACGATCACAGTAGAACGCAAATTAGCCATAACCTACCCTGACTGATCAAAAACCAGTAATAAATTTAATTTGGCAAAGACGCAACTGTTTCCGAACAGTCGTGTCTTTGCCTTCTGAATCTCCTGGCATCGCGTCCGATCGCTTCTGCAAGAATTGTAGCATCTGGCACAGGGTCTGGCGTGTAGTAGGCGGCGGCTTTTTTGGCGACGATTTCGACTTGTGCGCCTGCGGGAATCCAATCTTCGAGGATGGGGAGGCGATCGACTACTTGAATGCCAGAATTGATAATAGCATTGTATTTGAGATGGCTCATGGAAACTAAACGGTCAGTGCGAGGGATACCCAACCAGTGCAGCACGTCTGGCATTAGTTCTTGAAACCGCATATCTTGAAATCCTGCAACACATTGAGTGCGAGTAAAATAGTCATCAGGGCGATCGCCACCTTCGAGCCTTTTGGGAGCATCTCAGTTTTGCAAAAAGCATTTTTTTATTATAGTGCGAGCACGCAAGAGCTCGCGTATTCTACAACTCGCGAGCGGGGACAGCACTTATAAATGCAAAACTGAGATGCTCCCAGCCTTTTTCTGGCATTGTACACCAAAAACTTAGTTACTTCCCCCAAAGCTCTGCCTTGCTTGCGGAAGTAAACAATTACCCCAGAACTACCGGATTGTGCCGTTTGGATGCAAATTTCGATACCCTGTACCAAATCAGGACGGCAACAAGTGCAGATATCCGAACTAAACACGTCAGAACCCTTGCATTCATCGTCTACCCGTACCGCCAACTGCTTCTGTGGGTCAGAAATATGCACGACATTGCCAATAATATAAAGCAACACGGCTCAGTTGATTTTAGATTTGGGGATTGGGGAATGGGGATTTTTCATTTAAGATTTTAGATCGAGTGATATGCTTGGGTAAATGTTAATTTTTTCCGAAGTGAGTAACACCAAATCCGGTAGCATCAGAATGATTCATCTCTCTATTCTCGGACTCTGTGTCCTCTGTGTTCTCTGTGGTTAAATCATTCCGATGTAACGGTCAACGATATAACGCTATATACATGAACGCGATTTTTTATGAAAGCAATCTCTGTGTCTATTTTTAGATTACTTTTGCTCTCCCTGAGGGGCTTATCCCAGCAGCAAAATTTGACAGATATCATGTTCATTAAAGCTGCTATAATGTTATTGTATAACCCAATAGAGTTCATTTAAGGAGAAGAGGGCGGATGAGAGCATTGACACACTGGATTGTTTCATGAATTATTAGCAGATACGCGCCCCTACAATAGACATCTTCAATAACTCTCAACTCAATAAAATATTAACTAGAAAATTTCATGTTGCCAGCTACATCTAATTATTTGCTAAAAAATGGTCGCGTACCCGAATCTCTTCTAGAGATGAAATCGATCGCCAATTCAGCGTCTACTATCACCACAACAGCCGATCGCAATTTTTGTCTGGTGGATCTGGAAATTGCCAACGGCGCGATCGCCCAAATCATCCCCACAGGTACAGAATCTTTATCCCAACTTGCAGATATTCCGATGGTAGACTTGCAAGGCGGCTTAATTTTCCCGTGTTTTGTCGATATGCACGCGCATTTAGACAAAGGACATATCTGGGAACGATCGCCCAATCCCGATGGAACGTTTGCTAGCGCGATCGACACAGTGCACGCTGATGCCCAAAAATACTGGAATGCAGAGGATGTTTACCGGCGGATGCAGTTCGGCCTCCAGTGCAGCTACGCCCACGGAACCAAGGCGATCCGCACTCACATCGACAGCGCAGGAGAACAGGGAACCGTTAGTTTATCAGTATTTACAGCCTTGCAGGCCGAATGGCGCGATCGGCTAATTTTGCAAGCAGTTTCCCTAGTTTCCCTCGACTATTACCTGACACCCGAGGGCGAAAAATTAGCAGACAAAATTGCCCAAATCGGTGGCATTCTCGGCGGCGTCGCCTACATGAATCCCGATTTAGACAAACAACTCGATCGCGTATTTAGCTTAGCCCAAGAACGCGGTTTAAACCTCGACTTCCACACCGACGAAACTGACGATCCAGAATCAACGACACTGCGAGAAGTCGCAAAAACCGCTATTAGGCATGAATTTGCAGGTCAAATAATCTGCGGGCATTGCTGTAGTTTAGCCGTACAACCGCCAGACTTAGTAACAGAAACTTTGACATTACTCAAGGAAGCAAATATTGGCATTGTCAGCTTGCCGATGTGCAACCTTTACCTGCAAGACAGACAATCTGGGTGTACACTTATGCTATGCTTACTGAAAGTAGCTCCCTACTTTAGGAGCCTACTTGGGAAATAGAGTCTACCTAGACTAAATCTAGAAAAAATCTAGAAACCACAGAACCTTGACAAACCAATAGTTTCAGGAGAGAAACACCAATGAAAGCTCAACCCAAAGTTCAGACAGCTTGCGACATCACCATTGGAGTTGACCATGGCTCCCTACGATTACAGTTTCCGTCTCGGCACAGTCCGCTATGGGAAGCGTTAGACGGCAAGCCACTAAAAGGTAAACCCAAGTATCTGCCACTAGGGCGACACGGTTACAAAGACAACCCTGAGGATTGGAAGCGTGCTACTCAAATTGCCATCGCAATGGAGGCTGATTTAGACCATCCTGAATGGGAAAAACTATTTGACCCTACCCTTGCTAAATATGGTATAGGCGGGGGCAAATATGCCAAGCTAGCTGATGTACTTCAGATGCCAGGTGCACAGGCTACAACACCCGAGATTACCGTAGGCGAGATGTGGGAAGCGTACCTTCAGTGGAAAGAAACAACCATTGAAGAGACTACGTTTAAAGTAACTTTCCAGACACAGTTTTCAAACATTATTTACGGTAAAATATGGAACAACCAAACTAAGCAACACGTCCAATCCGACCAGAGTATTAGCGACATACGCTTAAGCGATGGACAGAATGTGATGTTTGCAATCACAAATACCACAATAAACAGAAAGACTTACTTTATCAATGAGTTGCGACTAGCTTTCGAGTATTGCAAATCAAAAGGTATGCTAGTCAATCCCACAACCGAAAACCCTTTTGTCAGCGATAAATTCAGCGCACCTGCTATCACAACTCAGCAAAAGTACGCATCCAAAATAGTAAATGGGGAAGAGAAACAATGGCACGAGGTGACGGACGAAAAAGCGCTAGAAGAGGATAGACGCGCATTTACCAAGATAGAGTGCGACATCATTATCAAGGCTTTTTATGGGTCTAACAAGTCTCATTTTGCAGCCTTGATCGAATTCTATTTTCTAACAGGATGTCGCACATCAGAAGCGTTAGCCCTCTGTTGGCATGATATAGATTTTGAAAGAAATCTAATTCGTTTTAATAAATCATTAGGTGCTTCCACCCACAAAATAAAAGAGACCAAAACGGGCGAGGCAAGACTATTCTATTTCAGTGACAATTCTCGATTGAGAGAGTTGCTGATCCAACTAAAAGGCGAGAGCTTAAGCAATCTTTGCTTTCCGAACAAAAAAGGTAAATACATTCCAATCACCTCTCTACAAGAGGCATGGCGGGGATTCAAAAAAACTAGAGCCCTAGCTGATGGTACAGAAAAAACTTACTACTACCCCGGTGTAGTCACTCAGTTAGTTGAGGAAGGCGTCATAGGAGGGTACTTACCGCAATATCACACTCGCCATACCTACATCACCCTTACTGCTCACGCTAATGCCCACAATAACAACGCGCTATTACATATAGCCACCGCCTGCGGTAATAGCGTAGACGTGATACTGAGGCATTACCTTGGGGTAAGCGAATCAATACAGATAGTTGAGGCAATGTAACCCCCTACCCCCTTTAATCAGGGGGTATTTTTTTGACTATTTTCCTGTACCTACTGTCATTTTACAAAGTAAGGCCCTACTTTAGGAGCCTACTTGGGAAATAGAGTTAGATTTAGCCTCACTAGCCTCACCGCCTAGAGGCGTAAGGCTTTCTAGGCTCACCGGACTAGCCTCACTAGCCTCACTAGCCTCACCGCCTAGAGGCAAGAAATGACCTAAGGCTGCCAGCGCGGCTTCCCAGGTCGAAGTCTTGGATAGATTCCCAAAGCCTTTAACGAATTCCTTTTCAATGCCAAAGGAATTCGCAAGCTCTTTCAGCTTGTCAATCTTGCGTTGCAATGCCATAATTGTTGTGTTCCGACTGTTGCTTCTTAACGGTTCGGGGAAGCCGTGGTTAGGGGGGTTCTGCAAAAACCGCTCTACCGCGCATCAATCTTCCTTATCTATATGAATAACACTGTAGGCAACACTTGTCAATAGCTAGTGAGGCAGGCGGTGAGGCTAGTGAGGCTAGTGAGGCTAGTCCGGTGAGCCTAGAAAGCCTTACGCCTCTAGGCGGTGAGGCTAGTGAGGCTAAATCTAAGGTAGAGTTGGCGGCTTCAGAAAAGGCGATCGCGAAAATGGTTGAGGATTACGCTTCTGATGAAGATTTCACGTACGGGGCAATTCGGAGTTACCAGCAGGAAGCCTTTGATTGGTTATTCAGAAAGAATGACCACATTAATGTTGCCGGCCATTTTTATCGGTTTGAAGGTACGCACTATAAAAAGTGTGAAAAAGCACCGCTAGTCAAGCGGGTATCCACATACCTGAACGGTTATATCGAAAAAGTGAAGGGGATTGAAATCTGTACGCGCGCTAATCCCGAAAGTACAAATAGCGTATTGGCTTGGGCTGCACAGCGCTTGGGCGTCTCGGTTAACGAAATTAATCCTGATGGTTTGAATTGTGCCAATGGCGTTGTAAAAATCAATCCTGACGGCTCTCATTCACTTGTGCCACATGATTCATCTCAGTTATATACATTTGTAGGGAGCAAGTATGACCCCGATATTAACCCTACAGATTGCGATCGCCTTTTGGAGTGTTTGGAACCAGCACAGCGTGAGATATTTCTGAGAACCATTGCTGCTGCACTGTGTTTGCCAACAGTAAGGGCGAAAATAGGAAGAATAAAGGGCTTGCTACTGCATGGTGACGGCAACAATGGTAAAGATGCGCTTCGTGCTGCTGTAGCGTGTATTTTAGGTGAAGGGATGACTGGGAAAACACTAACTGATTTCAAGGTTTATGATAGCGGGCGTAAATTCCCCCTTGCTGGACTTGAGAATTCACTTTGTAACTGGGCTAGCGAAAGCGCAAGTGACATCGAGATCGACAAACTACAGGGGCTGAAACAGGTAATCACTGGAGATCCAATCGACATTGAATACAAAGGAATTGGACAATGGGGCTTGACCCCGAGATGTGTGTTTCTCGCTAACTGCAACAAACTCCCAACTATCTCAAAAAGCAGTGAATCCCTGACGAGTCGCTTCTGTGTAATTGAGTTCAGGAAGACTTTTAAACGCAATGCCAACGCTCGCAAAAATGAGCTAGAAGCAGACTCACGGTTTAAGTATGATGCGGACTTTATCGCTAACAATGTTGCACCTGCGCTACTTAATAAGCTACTAGAAAGGTTGCCACTAATATTACTTGAAGGGATTGACTATGGCGGTACAGAGGGCGAGTTGAAACCCCGTAGTGCGAATCACTTAACCAGGTTTATACACGAGCAAGGTATTACCTTTAGTGCTAATTCTGACAGCAAAATGCGGGTTAAGGATTTATGGGAATTACTGGAGACCTGGTACGTGGATAACGGAATTCTTGAATTTCAGAACAACATACCTGTATGGGATGAATTGCCTGCTGGGGATAAACCTTGCAAACTATCGCAGCACCTATTTGCACGTCTAGCAGAGATATTTCCTGGTATTGGTAAGGGAAGGTTTACGTCTGATTCTGATGCAGGGCTGAAGGGACAAGCTTATTTCACTGGAATTGCGGTAGGGGAACCAAAAGCTGAAACGACTGATTCAGAGGTTGTTGATACCATACCCGTAGTTGATTCGCTTGTGACAGTGCTTGACAGTCCATCAGAAAAGGTGAAGGTGAACAAAGCTGGAACAGGATATGTCGGCGTACAGCTTGAAATTCAAGATAGCTTACCACTATCACCGTACTTAGTGAACCTGCTTTTAGGTGCGCTCGACTGAGTGTTCTTTCATTTAGTAAAGTAGGGCGCTACTTTAGGCGCCTACTTTCAAAAGTGCAAGCACAACAAAAAACCCTTGCTTACCAGGCAAGGGCTAAAACCAAGCAAAAATGATACAGATAGTCCGAAGAGAGAAGCGTTGTATATATTTATACTACACTACCTGGACTAGAACCGATAAAAACTACGGCTATTGCGGTTGAGTAAATAATCAACGTATAAAATATTACCGTCTACGCCCCTTCAGCTTTTTTATCAAGGGCTGCATAAATTCCTTCATATCCCCCTTTGGCGCTAAGCCCAAGTTTTCCCGTTGCAGCATCATATCTAGTTCGCTAGTCCGCACTAATTCTTCTATTTTGGATGCTAGGGCATTTTTAATAGTTCCCTTAGCGCTACCCTTCTCTTTCTTGCCACCGGGGGATTTACCTCCTGGTTTCGGTTTGCTGCTAGATGGTTTCTTGGTAGCCATGATGTAGTACCTATAATTTGCTTAATGCCGCTGCGATCGAAATGGATTCGGGGCGGAACACCCATTTTACAATAGGAATCTTACTAGGTTGCAGCATCGTCCCCAAAACTTTCTCTACCTCATTATCAGTTTTCGGCTTGCTGATATCAATTTGTTTGGGTTGTTTTTTGCCAAAACCTTTATGAGCTTCATGAATCGTAAAACAGACAGGTAATTCCTCTGTGTCTAAGTCAGGTGTCATGCCGATAGCTTCGCTCAAAAAATCTACCTTACGACTAAGTTCTGCAATTGCTGACATCATTTGAACTTGCTGCATAATTGATGAAATTTCGTACTTCTGGGTGGTATCTCCGTTCGACATCGACTCTGCCACCATTTCGTAAACGCCAGACGCCCAAGCAGTAGCATTAACATTTTTCCATTCACTCCCCAATGGCTTGCTGACAGGATTGATTATCAAGCCATTGGCGAGCATTCTGAATAGCGCTTCGCATAGCGCGTAGTAATCCTCACATTCCTCGTTGCCATTACCGCCTGGTACTAAGAATTGCTTGGCAACCTTAAACTTTTTCTTCATTTTGGCGATGCCAAGATATTTGTAAATCTCTTCTACTTTGTCGCAACAATTCATTGGCTTGTACCTTTGTGGATAATTGGGCAAGTTTTGGGGAACTTGTTGTTGGGTAGGGACAGCATCGTATTCTCGAATCTGTTTTATAGTGATGGAAACAAGTGTCCAATCCTGGTCGGTCTCTGCTCTCATATAATATTTTGAGACGAGTTGCGTATACATCCAGCCTGTATGACTATTCGCGCAATAAACATTATATACACTTGAACGTTCAAAGCGTTGGAGTGCTTTACTAGGGTCGTCAGTACCTTCGCTTGCCGTCCTGAAGAACACCTCAGCCTCCCCCGATAAGGTGGGCGTAAAGCTGTCTTCACCAAAGCAATTGCCTACTGTTATCAATGACTGCGGATAAGGACTTTCCCGTTTACGATAATATGCTACTAACTCTCTTTTCCCAGTTTGCGGGTTATATCGAAAGGTAGGTTCATACCAGCCCTCAACATAAGTCCATTCCCAATACCGCGCTCCTTTCTTAAATGTTGGCATCGGAACAGTCGATATAGAATCGGGCTTAGATGTGTCTAATTCAATTGGCTTTTCTATTATGGCTTTCTCGCCATCGGGAGCAAATGTCACACCGCCCCTCGCCCCCGGTATTTCATACCCCAATCTTATAGAAGTTTTGCCGTCTTTGTCGTTGGCAACTTCAATTTTAAATCCTAAAGCTGAAACACCCAATTTACTCGACTCACTGCCATTACCTTCAGCGTTGACGCCAAATCCCAAAACGTTAACACCAAAAGAAACATTTTCTACGGAGACTCCAGTTGGAGTACGTTTTATTTCTCCTCCAAAACTGACGCCGAACCCTTGCTTAATACCTAGGTCTACCTCTGCTTTTGCAGATTGTTCAGCAGGATTAATATTGATGGATACTCCCGGTGCTCCTAATTCTGCTATCCCTGCTGCTGCATCACCCACTGCTGATATACCACCATAGCTACCAAGTTCCCGCGTACCAGACACCCCTAGGCTACCTACCTCGGGTGTCAATTGAGTCGGCTTGCTCCCCATATCAATTTGTTCAGTTGGACGACGGGAGCTATCTTTATCAAGGTTGATTGACCTACTTCTTTTCATAGCACTTAAAATTCCATAATTAAAATGCGTATCCAAAAAGGTGCAGCATCAACAGCGGACGCCGTGTCGTTTTTCACTAATATTGAAACCGTTCCTGCGACTTGCACAATAGCTGTCATAGTAAGCGCCCAATAACCTGTATTGGCATTATTGAGAACAGGTACTACATGACAATAAGCTCCCAGCGTTACACCTGCAACCGGGATATCGAAAGAGAATAACCCTTGGCTGGCAATGCTAGGGAAGTCAACTGCCTGCGCGTGCGATCGAACTGATTTAATAGCTGTGGAAGCGGGCCCAATTTTCAGAGGTTGGGAAATAAGAAACTCTGTTGCAGATGAATACCAACGCCAGAAAGGAGCACCGGGTTGTGCTGCATAAAATCCTATATCCCCTGTGGCAGGGTTGTGCATTAAATAATTTGCATTATACGCCCCTTGAAAATGTATACCCCCCCAACCGCTTTTGAGAATAGCTGAAATAGCTACGCTTCCATATATACCAGTATTGACAACACCGAACCCCCCTTTATCTGTTTCTAATGGCAGTGTCAACCTTTCTACCGTCCCCGCAGCAACACCTCTGCCAAGCAGCGAATTAGCGGGGACATTTACAAGCCTTCCTTCTAATGCCAATTCTAGAGAGGCTATTCTTGCACTTAATTCTGAAAAATCATCGTTTTTTTTTGAAATATCAACGGTAGTCGCAAATTCAATCTCTATGAAATCGGTTTGTTTGAGCAACCCATTGCCGTAGTCAATAAGTTGGATTCCGAGAGCATCGTTGTATTCGAGTAACCGCACCTGAGCTTTTGCTAGATAAGGAATAAGCAAATCGAAATATGATTTGCGTCCGGCGTTAGTAAGAATAATTTCAGCCTTTTCGCGCCATACCCCAGTGTTATTTTTCCGACTCAAGACCCTCAAACCAACTTTCTGACTTGCTAATTCTGCTGCGGTAAACATTGCTAACTTTTCTGCTTCTGATTCATCCCCTTCATAATTAGGAAATTTCATGAGTTGAAAGCTTTTAAGGCTTACGTTGCAGAAGCACGCTTCCAGATATACGGCAGCCTTTTCTCCGGTAAGTAATGGTTCGTCGCGGAAGTGTACTATTTCCGTAACTACGTTTGTAGTAGTAGAGCTAAGTGCAATTGAAAATGTCCGAGTTGATAGTGTCATGTATTTACAAAGTAGGGAGCTAAAGTAGGAGCCTACTTTAGATTAAGTCATTACAATAAAATCCGAAAAGCCATCCCCAAAACCTTCTATAAAACCCTCTAAGAAATTGCCTAATGCAGGATTTTCCTCAGTAATGGCTTCTACTTTGTTGTCAATTGCAGAAGCAATGGTAAATGATTGACCCTCTTGTAGCCCCCAGTTAGCAATGGCGTCGTCGATTCCTTTAATGCCTGTACGAACGTTATTCCTTGCCCATTTGCGAAGTTCCATATAACCTAATTTAGCCGCTAAATTGCGAGCGTACCTGACAAAGGTATTAGCAAGTTGACTTAGCTCCTCGACCAGCTCTTCTTGTATATCACTACCCGCCTGTTGTGCCGTAATACACAGCGCTGCCGATGCAGTAATGTTTATGGTCATTTTGGGGTTGGTTTTGCCACCACCTAGTGCAAAACCAGCAAGCATTCTGCCTGTCGATTCGCCAACCGTGTTTAAGAAAGAAAGGTACATACTTTCTAGTTCGGCGATTATTGAAGCATCCGATTGCTGCCAATCAAGATTGTATAAAACATTCGTAGTTCCTATAATAGCTTGTTGAAGCGTAGGCAACATTAATCCCAAGGTAAAGCCACCAATCTTGACACTACCCAATGCTGACCACATAGAAGCAATACCGCCTGACGCAACTGCGGTGATTCCTGTAGCGCTACCAACAAACCAACCAGCTACCGCAACGGCAGCACCACCGCTAATAGCTCCAATCGGATCGTTTTTAAGCCAGTCACCAAATATTCCCCAGTCACCCCGCATGATTGCAGAAAATAGTTCTTTACCACCTTCTATCATGCGGTTGCCTAAATCTAATGCAGCCTGTACACCACTTTTTATCGCATTCCATACTTGCGATGCAGCGTCCTGTAGCCATTTGCCTGGACTAACCCCTTCGGTGCTAAAGGCAAGCGCTGAATTTTCGATCGTCACGCCGTATGTTTTTTGAGTCATCTACTGTTCTCCCTAGGTCAGCAACCATTCTGTTGCTGCTTCAGCAACACTACCACCTGCAACAATTGTAGTAATATAGGGCAATTGAAATGTACCGGAATACACGCGTGTATTTGCGTTAAAAGTACAGGTGACATTAGTCAATGTTTGAGTGTTTTTAGCACCGTTGTTTTGCCAAGCAATGATGTATAACACCACGTCAATGAAATACTGAGACAGTGTGGTTGATTTGATTGTTCCCAAGGGGTTGCCTGCATTGAAAGTAGTGTTAGGCAGATAAGGCATGGTAACATCGGTAAATGTACCTGTCGCAGGAGTCCAAATAAGATTACCTGGAATGGTGAATTTGCCATCCATTACAAATGAATCATCTTTTGTTGATTCAAATCTATTAACGGATTCGGTGTCTGCGCGTTCAGCGTTTTGGTACAGATGTACCAATTGCCAAAGTTGCCCTTCTATGGTTGTAGCATTAATCGTACTTCCTGTACCAGGTGTTATTACTGCCATAATATAAGTAGGGCGCTAAAGTAGGGAGCTACTTTGTAAAATGAGTCTACTTATATAAAATAACATTCTTTTTTACCAAAGGAATGGATTTATTCATAAGTGGCAGTCTTAAGGTGGCGGAGTCAAAGTAACAATCGGCAATTGGTCTTTTTTCGTCAGGTCTAACAGGCTTACCTACAACAATTATTTCCTTCTCTTTTTTATATTTTGTTGTAGAAGTGCTGGCAGAAGAGTTAAATCCATCTTTGTCGGGTATAGTATCGATAATTTTCAGAATAGCCGTAAATAGGTCAATACCATCTTTTTGATTTTTTACATAAGCATAGCCTTCTAATCCTTGTAAACGGGCAATTTGTCCAGAGTAAGACAAACACTCTTTACCTTTTTTCCACAAATATTTAGTGTCACCAAAAATAGTTTTTATTTTGTTAGCCCACCGTTTTATATCAGCAGGAGTAACTTGCTTGGCTAATTTAATCTGAGCAATTTTTGCATCATCAGTAAACCCAGCAAGTCGTAGCCACTTTTTCCCAACTTTTTTATCTTCGCTGATAAAAGAAAGTTCAATTAAGGGAAATCCTTTAAGCGGTGGTTTGCTATTTTTCCCACTCACAGTATTGTCGCCAGCAGCGTTTTGATACCCAATCGCGACAATATGTGCAATTAAATCGCGAGTAGTACCAGCTAAAATATAACTTTCCGATTCATTATCCCTGTCTGGGAAATATTCAATGTAACGAACACCCGATTTACTATCTAATTGAGTAAGCTCTAAATATTTTGGTTCAACCCAATCAGATATTCTAAAATTGGTAACTGCTTGATTGCGATTTGGAATCCCCCGCCTCCATTCGTTCCACCATTCGTCCCAATCTATGCCCCCAGTGCGAATAAGCTCCTGAATAGCAAAGAGTAGTGATGGCTCTTCATTGGTAAGTTTCAGATTCTCCGGTTTAGGTGCAGGTTGTTTGGGCATAAAATAAGGTTTAAGGATAATGTGGTGAAATATTTGTAAACCTAATAGGTTTCTGCTTACAATAATACTTGATTTTATTGTAAATTTTACTGTAATACTATTTGTATATAATTAAAGGACGCAAAAATGGCTAGACGATATACATGGCAACAACTCGAAAAGCGCGCTGCAATATCAAAAGCTCGCGAGACTTATTTGGATGCACAGAAAAAATCGCCTACAGTATCCAAGCCCTACAAACCAGAGGGCGACAAAACAGAATTAGCAGCATATTCATTTGAAGACCCGGGCGTTATAGTTACAATTCCAGTGCTAGCTGCAACGGCAACAAAAATTAGTTCGATCATGGCTGATGCGGGTGTTCTTACTGCCTCTGCTGCTGCTGCGCTACCACTGACTGTATCATCACAGTCATTCAAGGAAGCACATAAACAAGTTTTGCGAGTAACTATCCACGAGGCAAAAGCGACGCCAACGGTAAAAAATACTCCGTGGGGAACAAGAGTTGTAGACATGATAGACAACAGTTATAGTTTCCCCTTTTCGTTAGGTGCTGATTCAAGCCCAACGGTAAAAGAGGCAAAAACTGTTTTTAAAGCATTATTCTCCACAGGGGGGGGGAAGGGGCTGTTGAACAAGAAAGGTAGTTATGCCACGCTTTCTTTTCGGGGAAAAGTGCTCGCTACTGTAAAACCTTAATATCATGGTTAAAATATCAGCAGTAGCAGAAAACTGGAATATTGTTTGGCAAACGAATCTTGATGCCACCGGGACAATACCTTACTCGCGAGTCTTTTCCCCAACCATTTTAAGTTCACCAGTTGTAGCGCTTTCGGTGACAACTACTGCTGATTATTGGAAAAACCAAGCTATTGGGTATGCCAATCAACAAATAGAATCAGGCTTACTAGGAAACGGATTGGCTAGAGTCAACAGTAAACGAATAATAATCTCAGGCGAATTAAGTATAATACATTTTCCGTTTACTGTTGACTACCGCCTATCAATCGATTTATTTTCTAAAGTAGCAACTACCGTTGCAGTCAGTGTTTACGAATATACAGGAATAATTACATGAAAGATATAATGCTCAAAATCGATATCGCTCTACTAGGTACAACCGTGGCTATTTTGACTGGCGTCCTGAGTGGCTTAAACGTTGTTTGGCAAGCAAAGCGTCAAGCGATTGTTGATTCGCAAAAAATATTACACGCACTTGATTTGATCGAACAGCGACTAAACCATATTGAACAGCGACTAGATAAAACGGATAATTTTATTGCCCAGAACAGTGGATTTACCGGAAGAGACCTATGACAAATAAGAGAATGTACAACATAGTCGTAACAGGCGTTGGCTCTACAGCTATTATTTCGAGCCTTGGGGTGGTGCTGCTAGCCCAGCAAGGTAAATCTGTGTCGGGATGCTTAGAGCTTGCTTTAGCAGCATTAGCGAGTCTAACCGGATTGCTGGTTACACCGCCTGAAAAGTAAATCTTTGTGTTTCAAGTTTAATACTTTTACATTTTACAAAGTAGGCTCCTAAAGTAGGGAGCTACTTGAAGGAATACATAAAATAATATATATTTATATTTATATTTATATATATATTTATTTATATTTATTTATATTTATTCCCTCCCTCACACCGCCCTTTATTATGTTTTTTGGATTGAAAAGCGTGGTGTGGTGTTATTTGTAATGTCCCATTTTTGAAATTAGGTGTCAACCCCCTTGTAACAATTATTTACATACAAGAGGGTTCATTTTTATTTGCTTATAAAGTGAATCCAGAATAAACCATCGGGTATGCAGGTACGCTCGATCAAGTCGTAGCTGTAATGCAGGTATTCACCACTTAAATCAGTTCGATAGCCGTCTGAAAACCATTCGCCGTAAGGGTCATGAACGATAAACCCCTTTTCGTCGTAACCAGTCAGCACAATAATGTGCCCGTATTCCGTAAAGTATCCATGCGTAATACAAGGATTACCCTCG
The DNA here is from genome assembly GCF_020738625.1 of Microcoleus sp. PH2017_09_SFU_O_A. Classification (NCBI taxonomy): domain Bacteria; kingdom Bacillati; phylum Cyanobacteriota; class Cyanophyceae; order Oscillatoriales; family Microcoleaceae; genus Microcoleus; species Microcoleus sp. PH2017_09_SFU_O_A. Next base: position 37,356 of record NZ_JAEQCF010000016.1, on the reverse strand, counting down.
CTTAAATGTGCCTTTACGGCGTCTATAGTTGCTGTTGCGGTGTAAAGGCAATTTAAGCCGTAATCGCGCACCACAGTAGCTAAATCTTGCGGTGAATGCCTGTCAAGGCGTCGCTTCTCCATGTATCCGTACAATTCATCTTCTAGCTGTATCCCTTGCTGATGTGGTGTCACACCCCCCCACAGCAAGCACATCGCAACAGAAGTGACGTTACAACTACCAGTTGGGTTACGTTTGTTGTCCAATTGTGAAAGGTACGGTACATCAAGCTTTACAAAGTTTTTCATAAGTACGTAGTACGTTTTGCGTTACATTGGCTACGCCTTAATTGTAACGAACTGTAACAATCCAGTTCGATTTGCTCGATGAAACTAATATCGCATTTCATCGAGCAAATCGAACTGGATTGGAGAAACATTATTGCTAATACTTCAAAATCTAAATTCAACAACACCTCTATCTACTACTGCACTAAAGCTGGAATTGTTTTAGATCAACGCCCAACTACGGGCGCTCTGGCTAAGCATATTGTCCGATTTGCCAGTAAATGGGAATACAGGGTTTATCGCGAATTAGTCCAGATGGTTGGTGTTGATAATGTTGGACTTCAATCCAAAATTATCCTTAAAGATACGACGGGAAATACAGGGCGCCTAACATATGTGTGCGACTTCCTTGTTTATAACTTCTTTTATGTAGAAGCCAAGGGATTCTTAACACCAGAAGCACGCTGCAAATTGAAAGTATTGGAGCTTCTGCACCCTTCTATCGCAGCACGATTACTGATAGTCACGGAAAAGCCTCAACGCTTATTTGGTGCAAAATGTCCGCCTACATTGTCGGTCGCAGAATTGACAAAGACAGTCAAAAACTTTGAAAAATATCGTATCCAAAACAATGACAAATGACACCGCAGCGCCCGCAATTGCCGATGTACCAGTTTTTAACTGGAGAGAAATTCGTTTAGTTTCTCACCAGTTAAATTTGACGATGCTAGAACCCGACGGATATCGGCATATCAAAGTTTGTCACCTACTGGATGAGAACACGCACACAGAACCGCAACAAGCACGAATCGTCGTTTTCGATGAAGAATATGTTCGGCAAGTGATTGCAGGTCTGATTGTCCCGCTAGTATTTGATGCAATAGAAAGCAATAGACTAACGGAATTTCGACACAGAATAGTCCTCTTAGTAGGTGACGTTACAGCATCGCTTGAGGACATATTCTTTAATGCGCTAGCCGAGGGGCAGAAGCTCACAAAAAAAGAGTGTTTGAAGAGTTACAAGAATAGCTAGTAAACTCTTTGACTCTATTCTTCAAGTAGCTCCCTACTTTAGGAGCCTACTTTAATACATCAACAATCATCAACAATCATCAGCAATATGACAATTTGGATGTTTGCAGCAACAGAAAAGTATCCAGCTAGATTAGATGTCAATGAAAATCTAGTTGAGGCAGATACTATCGGTGTAAAGGAAATGATTGCACACGTAACACCCGACAGTGTTGATATGTGTATGATACTGTCGGCATCCACAACCGGCGTCATCACAAAAGAAAAAGGGTTTTTACCTGCTGGTGTTAAGTGCAATCTCTCGTTTAAAAAAGACAAAAAACAAGTATACGACCAAGACAGCAAAAAGTACGTTGAAGCCCCTGTATCCAAAAACGAAAACTATTTGTTTGTAGTGTTAAAACAATACTTTGAAAACAATCCTGCTACAGGATATACAGGTGTTATCAAGCCGTGGTTAAATCCTTACTTCTGGAAATTAATTGACAAGAATACTGAACAAAGTAGCATAATGGCGGAGGAATTCAAGGATGGATTATTCAACCTTGAACCTTTAACAAGCAATCTAGCCATCCTGACAGAAGATGACAAAAATAAACTGACAGCAAGCTTCGGGTCAGGTAACGCTTATAACAAAAGTGGCTACACAAAAGCTGAATCAGAAGCAGAAAAATTGCAAGCACGGTTAGCTTTTTTAAAGGCTCAGACTAGCTGCTTATTTGAGTGGCAAACATTGGGAGAATTAGCTTTGATAATAAGGGCTGATGCGGACAGCGACATCGGGCTTAGTACGAAACTAGCAATTGAGCTAACAGTAAAATTGATGGGAAATAAACAATGAATGATCGACAATTAGAAATGATTGATTTTGCTCGAAAGCTTCATTCTGATACAGAATCGGGAGTCAACTATTTTGAAACAGAAAGTGACGAAACCCTTGGTGATGCAATTACCAGGCATCTGAGGCTCGTAACCGCAGGTTTACACGAAGCCGAATACAAGCTACTTGCAAGCTTCGCAATGATGCAATCCACGCTATGCAGCATTATTCCCGTAATCCAGCTTTTGGGTGATTCCGGCTCCGGTAAATCTCAAATGTTGTTAGCCATTGAATTACTAAGCGGTCAAGAGCCGATAGCAGGGGGTTCTACGGGGGCAAGTCTAAAAAACCACATCAACCTCATACGATGGGTTGACCCTACAGTAATGACTTACGAGAAAAACTGCTTGTTACTGGTTGACAATACTAACTCTGACACGTTTGATTCAAACGACTGTTTGGCAGCCTTCCTAAATGGCTACAACCGGAAAACCGACAGGCAATTCATTAGCAATGGCAAAGGTGAAAACATTGAGTTCCGTACTTTTTGCCCCAAATTATTTACTAGCGTTTGGCAAATCGAAAGCAAGGAGTTGTTGCGCCGTACCTTGGTAATCAGAACCAGAAAAACTAAAGATTTGCAAAACACTCTAGAATTGGATGCTATTAATTGGTCAGTTCCCGCAGCGGAAATCAGAAACTTTTGGGAGCAACCTAGCAATTGGAATGAATTTGCCGCCACTAGGAAACAGTTGCAAGCAAGTCAAAAGCCTCGACACAGTAAAGAGTATTGGACATTACTGAGAGACTTGCTTGCAACTGGCGTTACTACAGGGGTATGGCATGACATTGAATCAGCAATATCCGAAGTTGCTGACTGGCTTGACATCAGCACAAAAAAGAGAATCCAAATAGTCGATTCTGTTATCATCGAGGCAATTGAGCAATATTGTGGCAAAAAGCGCAACGATTGGGGAGTTCTTAGCTCCATAATCAACCTAGATATACCTCCGAAAATAATCAAGCAAGGTATTGATTCAGCGGTGTCAGACGGCATTCTAGAGCGTCCAAAATTAGCAGCAGTTCAAGAATGCCTAAAATCACTAAATTTTAAGCCTTTTAGGGACGAATCCGATAAGTTTGTGTATCGTTTTATCGGCGAAAACAAATGAAGCCTTTTATCGATATGTACAACGAGTTGGGTATTAATCCTACGGATACTTGGCAAGAAAAATACTTGGGGTTTTTTGTCTCCTCAAGTAATGTAGAAGCCCTAGAACGCTTAAACTGGCTGGCAAATTACTTTGACTGCTTGACCACAGAGTTGAAGACTGACTCCGAATTTAACGAGTTTGCCTCAGGTCTGTTATCGGTTAATGTCCAATTGTCTGAGAAAATAGCTTGCCTCCTATCTACGATTGTAGGTAAGTAGGCTCCTACTTTAGCTCCCTACTTTGTAAAATGAGTCCGAAATGACTTTAAACTATGCCTTGTCTTCTTCGGTTTATTTACAGGAGTTCAAAAATGAGTCAATTACTGGGGTCAATCAACGTTCTTTTGGATGCTCAAAATAGCAGGTGCCGGATTGAATGTGTCTTGCCGTTTGATGAAGATGGTCTCTACTATTACTGGACGATCGACAACTATGAACCAGGAGGCGTAGACAATAAATTTGCCACCGTGGAAGAAGCTATCGCTTCACTCATCCAATACCTCGAACCGATTTTACCGCCTAAAAACGAAGATTTTTATGAGGATTATGAGTACGAACAGGAGGTAAATGATGAGTGAAGCGCTGGGCAAATCAATCAATACTCTCTTAGCTGCTCAAAAAAGCAGGTGTGAGCTTGAATATCTCACTTCAATAATGCCGGTCAACAACAAATATGGTGTCATTTGGTACTGGTCAATCGACCGCGCTGAACCAGTAGACGTAGACAACACATTTGCCACCGTGGAAGAAGCTATCGCTTCACTCATCCAATACCTCGAAACTTTTGTCCCGCCCAAAGAGGACGATGATGATGAGGATAATGATGATGATGAGTATGAGTATGAGTATTAACAGGCTCTGCTATCCAGGAAACCCTTTACATGATGAGTGAAGCACCAAATAATACCGATGGTGACAACTCTTCATCGGTATTGACACTAGACGATATCCTCAAGCGACTAGCTCATCTGGAGGCGATTGTTGGAGCCATTAACGCAACACCTGTTCGGCTAGACAATCGCTTGAGAAAAGTTGCAAGCTTTAATGTTTCTATCTTAGTTTTTGAAAGCTTGTCGGTGATAGCAATAGAACGAGAAATAACTCGCTCAGAACTGTTGCGCCACATTGTAGAAACATGGCTTGCAGCTACAACTAACAACGGTCGCCCAAAAGTCACTAAATCTAAGCCGGTTGGTTTTGATAAAAAATCAAAAACACCTACTGACACAATCACTGAACTGGAGTTTTAACCGCGTGAACATCAAAGACTTTGTTGATCAAATCAATGAATCAGACGCCATAGGATTGGTTATTCATCCTGTAATTCTATCTCTAGACTCTTCTTGGGATTTAGCGGGGGCAAATACGAAATATTACTGGGCTACTCAGTATCGAGAAAGCATCCCTTTCGATACTGAGTGGGAAGCATTCCTCGACTTTCTGGCATCACTGAACTGGGAAACCCCTGAGCTTTGGAATGCGGACAATACCTATGCCTGTGACGAGTCTGAGCCACCATTCTAGGAAGGCCTGTGTCAACGTAACGCCTCGACCTCGACTAGAACAATACATCAAATAAGAGAGTACAAATCAATGGCAAATCAACCACCGGGAAACCCATCGCCTTCTTTCGTGCCTTTACCACAGCTAACAATGGTTGTCATCAAATCTGCTGCAAAGCATCGGAAAATTACACCGCAGGAGTTGATCGAAAACGCGGTAGCATTATACCTGAAACCTAAAAGCACAGAAGATAAGCTGATTGAATGCTTGGAACGAATAGCATTGTTAGAGGAGTGTCAACGTGCTGACAAGGCTAAGATAGCTCAATTGTCCAATGAATGCTATCAATTGGCGGAGCGAATAGCTGCTGCTACTCACTATTTAATGGACGAATTGGGGTAATCAAAATGATGCAAATTCTATTGCGGAATCACGATCAATCTCAGCGTCTCAAAAAGATAACGTGTACCGAACTCAGGCTTCCCGAGGTGATTGAATGGCAAGGTAGATTTTACCGCCATAACGGTCAGCGGAGTCTCTTCGTAACAGACAAACAGACAGGTAGTAGACAATGGTGTAACGTACCCTTCTACCGCGAGTGTCGAGGAGCTAGGCTAGCAAAACTCATCTTTACACCCGCCAAGGATTAGAAGTCATAAATAGATAGGACATACCCCCTTTAATCAGGGGGTATTTTTTTGACTAGAATCCTTCTAGAAACTGCGGGCTTACAAGTAAGCTACCTCAACGGCTGTAATGACGCAAATACGTTAAGTAAATAGAAAGTGTCTAGAAAGTACAGGCATAATGGCTGGAAGGGTAGAAAAGTCGTGCTTTCTCCTATTCCAGACAATCTGGGCGTACACCGAGGTGGCGCGGAGTGACTGTCTTGCATGAACTAAAAGCAGCAGGAATTCCCGTCGCAGTTGCTAGCGACAATTGTCGCGATCCGTTTTACGGATTTGGCGATCACGATGTTTTGGAAGTCTTGAATATGGCAGCCCGTATCGCCCATTTAGATCGGCCTTGGGAAAATTGGCCGCGCACAGTCACAACCACAGCAGCCGACTTAATGGGATTGCCGAATTTGGGACGAATCGGAGTTGGTTTACCCACAGATTTGATTTTGTTTAAGGCGCGGAATTTTAGCGAATTGTTATCTAGATCGCAGCGCGATCGCACAGTTTTGCGGCAGGGTAGAGCAATTGATACAACTTTGCCGGATTACCGGGAACTAGACGATTTGTTGCAGGAAGACTCGGCGGTTGAAACCGCGTCTATAGAAACAAAACCCGCCTCCGCGGGTTGAAGAAAACTCGACGGTTAAAATTATTTAATCTTCTTCAGTCCGCGGAGGCGGACTTCGTTTTTGTAGACGCGGTTTCAACCGCCGTCTTATGCGGTTAAAATTATTTTATCTTCTTCAGTCGGCGTCCGGCTGACTACCCTTCGGGAAGGCTAACGCCTACGTTTTTGTAGGCGCGGTTTCAACCGTACTTCCTATCTTGTCAAGTGACAACAGATTTGATATAAATATAAAACCTGATGCAATCGAGGATGTTTTAAGTGAAAGCAGTTATTTTATTGTCGGGAGGGCTGGATTCCTCAACTGTTTTGTATCAAGCGAAAGCCGACGGCTGCGAATGTTACGCGATATCCTTTGACTACAAGCAAAGACACCGGCGAGAGTTAGAATCAGCACGGGCGATCGCACTTTCAGCACAGGTTAAGGTGCATCAGGTGGTAAACTTTGACTTGACGCAGTGGGGCGGTTCGGCTTTGACAGACAATCAGATAGAATTGCCGATCGATCGCAATCTGGCAGAAATGTCGCAAAACATCCCCGTTACCTACGTTCCAGCTAGAAATACCATTTTTCTCAGCTTTGCCCTCGCCTACGCCGAAACCCTAGGAGCTCAGCGAATTTACATCGGTGTCAACGCTTTAGATTATTCCGGCTATCCCGACTGCCGCCTCGATTACATCCAAGCCATGCAGGAAGTATTTCGGTTGGGAACCAAGCAGGGAAGGGAAGGAGAAGCTATTAAGATTTTCACACCTTTGATAGAACTTAAAAAAACCGAAATTATTCAATTGGGCAACAAGTTGGGAGTGCCTTGGACACAAACTTGGTCTTGTTATTCAGGTGGCGAAAGTGCCTGCGGCGTTTGCGATTCTTGTCGGTTGCGGCTGGCTGCTTTTGACGAATTAGGATTAAAAGATCCGGTGCCTTACGCTTAATATTGCAGGTTTGCAAGGAAGCATCTGAGTTTTGAAGAGGGCGAAGCATGACCGCATATAAGTTATTAGTTATAATCTCCTATTTTCTACGGTCATGCTTCGCCCCTACGGATATATTTGCCTTGCGCCAGATGCACCCTTTCAATCCGCACTAATTGATTGTTTAACTCACTGAAATTAACCAATTTGTAGGGTTGGCAATGCAGATAGATTGATTTTGAACACCGCGAGTCTCGTCAAGTTTAAGGGTTTTGATTTTGAAATCAAGCTCTCGATCAATTTTCTTTGCTTGAAATATGAAAAAATCTCAAGCAAAATAGCGATTTCCTGCTTTTTGTGCAATTTAAATTTATTCCGCCGAACAGTGCTGGGTAGGGTGCATGTCACTTGGGCAAATATGTTTGTAGGGGCGAAGCATGACCTCCGTCAATATCGGATGATAACTAATAACTTATATGCGGTCATGCTTCTTCAGGCTTCAAAAACCAGATGCACCCGCTGGGTACATACAGCCAGCACTGTCTAGCACGATCGTTAAATCAGGCAATTTTAGGCTAATTTTGAACAATAACAGTCTCTAGCTTCGGTATTTCGGCTAAGGAGTTCGGTTCCAGCGACAAGTGCCGTTTTTTGACCTTACCAGCGTGGTATATAGGCGTTGCACAAAGTCAGCCAACTATTTAATTTGAAAGTCTACCTACAAGTACGGTATTGACTCGGAAATGGCTGCGAAGTTTATTATATTTATCAGTATTTATACGATTGAATCCTGGAGTTTTAGGAGATTATAGTTAAGATCGAATGCTTCAACAAACAATAGCGATCGCTATTATCGCCATCATTTGCTACCAAATTCTAGATTAAATCTACTCCGGCATTCGCACAATTGTCTCTCGCAAAAAATGAATGTGTGACTGAAAAGCCATCAGCATCTAACCTTGACAGAATAAATACTAAATCAATGACTACTCATCCTTCTTTGCTCAGCTCCATATCATTCGATCCGCTATCACCATCGGTAGACTTATCTGTTTCCTTCGCGCAAAAGTATCTACAACAGATGAAAAGCGGTACCCCTGCGGTTGTGGGTGAGGATAAATTTATCGAACGACGGCGTATCAGTATGGCAAAACAAATGTTGACATCGCTGCGTTCTGTGAGTGCAAAATCCTGGACAAAAACTGACTACCTATTGGCAGAAACGTTAATTGAACACGGTATAGATACGGATCTGATCGATCCTTGGTATATTTCTGGTGGTATTCATCAAGTTTATAAGTTTGCGATCGAAGCATATAGCGAGCAATTGTCGCCCTATCGTATAGTCAACAAGGTGAGCCCAGTTCTCGGACAAGTCCGACAGCACGTTACAGCAATTGATCCCCGCGTGATTGGCTTTGTGGCGATGCAATATCACTACACGGGAACGCAGTTGATGGACTTGCTCCCTGAGGGAGAACAGGAAAATTTTGGTAACTACGTCAAGATGCTAGACGATCATTTATATATGCCACTGCAACGCGCATACCAAGCTGCTGCAAAGCATCCACCGAATGCGATTCCGGTGCAATCTGTTCGCCTGCTGATGTCGAAGATGAGCTATATTGCTGAACGGGTAGTCGATCGAGTGAATCAACTGTACCCACGCTATCGCTGTTATTCTGGGCCCCTCAACAGTCAACATATCCGTACATCAAGTGTTCGTGATGTCGAGATGTTTCAGGTTTATATGTGGGTTTGTTTGCTCGAAGGCAATTTGCACGCGCTAGAAACCGAACTATTTCCCCTGTGCGTGATGATTTACCCTCGACTGAATGTCAGTTGGGAGCTCGTCAGCCAGATGACTCACCTACTTCGTAAGGAGATTGGGGCTTGTCTGTCACCCGAACAAGCGCAGTATTGTGAACCCTTCTATGAGATTCTGCGCCGTATGTTTTCAGAGGAAGTTTTCCCGAATGCTTGATACCGCAAAAACTCTTACGAACAGCACAAAGCTTGATATTAAAGGACTTTAGCTTGTTCCTCCAACATTAGTTATTGTCCTGTTTATTTTGAATTTCGTGTGGCAGCGCATTCATTCAATGGGACTAAAAGCATATCAGCTATTTGCGATCGTCCTCCCCATCAAAATCCAAATATAATACCAATTCAAAAAAATGTTTCTACAATAATTCAATACGGTTTACTTAATATAGTCCGAAGAGAGGAACGAAGCAATCTCCGTATCTATTTTTCAGAGGGTTTTACCCCCAGGGCGGTCTTAAGTAAACGGTATTGTACAATAATTGAGGTTGAGTTTGTTTGCTGAAATCTTGTCGGTGGTGCGTCGCCATAGCTGATTGTTCATCTCTTTTAAGGTAAGCTTTCTGGCGACACACCCTACCAATATTGTTGCATTTATTTTTTTAATTGGTATTAACTAGAAAACTTCGCCGCACCTCTCAAACCGCCATTCGATCGCCCTTTTCCCCCAACTTCCCCGCCCGCCGCTGCAACTTCACCCAAAACTCGATCGCCCGCCGTCGCACTCAACAACTGAATTTGAATCTGATCCAACCGCGGCCCGCACACAGAAACTACTGTAAGTTCCGCATTTTCGCAGCGCCAAACTTCCCCAACCGCCGGCATTCTTTGCAACTGATAACTCAGAAAACCTCCGATTGTCTGATATTCGTCTGTCACCTGCAAGTCCAAATTCAATATTTGATTGACATCATCTACATTTAACTGCGCTTGCGCTAAAAAAGTGCGATCGTCCAATACTTGCAAAGCTATTTCTTTGCTGTCGGGCGACTCGTAAGTGCGGCCGATAATTTCAGCGATCAAATCCCTCAGCGTCACCAAGCCGGAAATGCCGCCAAATTCATCGACGACGATCGCAATTTCTTCCGACGAACCCTGCATCAAAGGCAGTAATTCCCCCAGCAGCATCATTTCCGGCACAAATCTCACCGCACTAATCCAAGTTACAATCGGCGTGTCGGGAGATAGCAAACCTTCAGCTAAGGGTTTCGCCAGTTGTTTGAAGCCAATAATCCCGATAATATCGTCTAAAGAATCTCCCGTGACGGGATAGCGGGAATGGTTGGAAATCGCCATTTCCGAAAGCAAAGTTTGAAACGTAGCCGTCTTGGGAAGTGCCACAATGCTGGGCCTGGGTACCATCACTTCTTCTACGCAAACTTCGCCAAATTCAAACACGTTATTCAGCAATTCTCGCTCTTCTGCTTCCAAGCCGCTTGATTCGCTGGAAGTCGCTATAATTAATTGCAGTTCTTGGGGCGTAACTGGCTGGTGCGTGCGCTCGTATTCGATTCCCGCAAGCTGCAATAGCGATCGCGTGGATTGATTGAGAAACGACACAAAGGGATTGAACAAGCGGGAAATCAATAAACTCGGAGGCCCTAAACTTCTGGCTAGCTGTTCGGAATAAACCAAGGCTACAGATTTGGGCAGGATTTCGCCGAGTACGATTTGCAGGTAAGCTAGCAGGAAAAAAGTTACTATTGAGATGCTGGCAGAATGGGCGATCGCCGATTTGATATAGATTGGTAGCGGCAAATAGCCGATCGACATTCGGATCAGTACGGCGATCGTATCTTCTCCAATCCAGCCGAGAGCTAAACTAGAAAGAGTGATTCCCAACTGCATTGTTGAGAGCAATCGCTCGATACTGTGTATCAAAGATTGAACAGTTATCGCCGGAACATCGCCGGCCTCGACTAATTGATTGATGCGCGATCGGCGTACCGTCACCATCGAAAACTCAGCCGTCACGAAAAAAGCATTGATCGCAATCAGCAGCAGCACTGACAGCAACCGCGACAGCACCTCTGCCCAACTCATCGCAGGTAAATCAGCTATCTCCTGAACTCTAGCCCCTAAAAGTGACACAATTCTCCCTAGAACAACTTTCTCGATCGAACCTGAGAATCAGATACATTTAACCCGGTAAATCCCGGACTAAGCCCAGAATAGCCGTGTATGGCAAAACAGAAAAAGCAGCAAGCTCTCCTGTCAGGGAGGTATCTCTCAAGGCTTTCAACAAAATATTGAAAGCGCCATTTTTATCCCTGTCCAGAGTGTGTCCGCATTCTGGACATTTAAAGATTTTAGCTCCACCCAATTTAGCGTGGATATGCCCACATTTTGAGCAAGTTTTCGATGTGTACTCTTCTGTTACGTCTACTACAACACCACCATGTTTGGTGGCTTGATGCTTCAACATTTGCTTAAAACGATAATGGCTCAACGTGACCATCGCTCTAGCAGTTTTAGTCGCCAACCTACGCCTACCTTTCTTAACCATTTGCTGTGTTTCAAAGGTTGGCAAGAAAATTAGTTTGTACTTGGCTGCAAAATATTTTGCAGCTTTTTTGTGCAATTCATTAACTAAGTTCTTGATTTTGATTCTAATTTTTGCTGCCGATTTCCGCAAGCAATACCTCAGTCGCTTGAATTGCCTCCCTTTACTTAGTCCAATGCGGGACATTAATTTGTCTAGATGTCTTGCTAGCCGATAGATGCGACCAATATCGTTTTTTCCTATTTCGATAAAGTCACTGCCGTCAAAACCAGTAACAAAAGTCCTAACACCTGGATCCAGTGCGACAGCTAAATCACTATCGATCGGCTTTATTTTTGGTTCGTCAATCACATAGCAGATAAACCACTGCCTGTCGATCAAACTGAGTGTTGGCTCGTGTTGCATTACCTCAACGATTGGTTCGGACGCTTTAAAGGTTAGCCCTTTAGTAGCAAGCGGGTAAAAAGCCCCGAACTTCCAGTTAGATGTTTGAAATCGGATAGTTTGAGATGTGTCTAAACGGCTTCTAAATTTTGCCGTTCCTTTTGCCTTTTTAGCAGCTTTGTGTGCTTCAAAAGCTTGAAACACTGCCATCTGTCGCGGGTTGTAAGGTTGTTCGCAAACCCAGTCGGGAGCCGAATCCATTATCTTTTTTCTTAAATCATACTTGCCTATTTTTTCGTCCTTAAGAATAGCAATTGCTTGGTTGTAACACCACCTACTTGCCGCAATCCAAGTCCTCCATTTTGCTGCTAGCTTGGCTTCCGGGTAAACTCGAATCTTCTTTGATAGCAGATTTGTATTTTCCCAGACCGTAGAGTCGGCTGCTAAAGACGTGGATGATAGCAAGGATGTCTTCAACCATTTCTCGTTCACAAGACAACTCGTTTCTGCTGAGAACCATGAGTTGGCAATTGTTTTGTTCGCAGATCCATTTGATGAGCTCACCACCGAACCTTGCGAGTCTGTCTTGATGTCCGACCACAACTGCTGAGATATCTCCCGACATGACTTGTCCCAAAAGGGCAAGCAGCGCTTTTCTTTTGAATTTGAGTCCGCTTCCGATGTCTTTGAAGACCTTGGCTTGCAGGTAGATACTTTGGAGGTAGCTGACTTGTCTGTAGAGGTCTTCTCGCTGTTTATAGCTGCTAACCCTGGCGTAGATGGCTGTAATTCGGTCGTGTCTGCCTCCGAGAACGCTGTCGATGTCGTAGCGTCGCTGGTTGGATGGGGTTCTGATTGCTGATATTTTGCCGACAAGTTCCCAGTTTCTAAGGGTTTTATCTGAGACTTGCAGGATTTTGCAAGCTTTTCGCGGTGTGACATATTTTGTCATCGCTAGGTGGTATTTTTGTTTTCAATCCATAGTGCCAGCTTTTACAATGATTTACTAGGAATTTCTAGGAAATTATTTACTTTATGTCAACAGTCTGGAGGTTTGGTCTCCTTTTGTCTCATACCATTGTCCGAAAATAATGCAAATGTAAGCCCGTGCTCCAAACACTTAATTCATCAGCCATTCCAAATCCCAAATCCAATAATTACTTTGCCACTGGAATGCCAGATATTTGCAACTGTAATTTTTGGCCTGGATAATCTGTTAGCGTCAGCGAAACTTCCTTAGCATTTTCCAGCAAAGCTGTGGGAATACTCACCGTACCGTAATACACCTGCCCGTTGGGTGGAAGTTCCGCCGGCAAATCCTCAGCAGTCGCCGAAAGAGCCCGCCCTTGATTGTCAGTGACGTTCAAGAAACTGTAGAGAAACCTCACAGCTTGGGAACCTTCGTTTTTCATGCTCACGTCTAGCAGCATCGAGTTGCTGCGCTGGCTGGCGGCGCTCACTTCCAGAGTTACTCCCCCGTCGCGACTGTTTAGGGGAAACTTGGCGCTGGTATTTGCCGCAGCCGGTTTTTTGGCTGTGGCAGGTTTAGAGCTTGCCTTGTCTGCTTTAGTATTTGTCGCGGCTGTTTTTTTGTCAGGATCGCGACCTTCTACCCGCGCTTTGACGGTTTTAAGAATGTCTTTTTCTTTCAAAATGCTCACTTGGTCTTTGCTAGCCGCAGCTCCCTGCTTACCGCTGCCAGCATTGTTGCTGGGGCGAACATCAGGTTGAGTCGTTCCTTTCAACGCTTCGCGACCTATAGTAAATCCCCAAACAGAACTCGTCACACCTGCTCCAAACATTAGAGTTAGCAGAATAAGAGTCAGCACTACCGTCGAATTCACCTTTCTTCCTCCCTAGAGACTCCCGTCATAACTATACTCGGCTTGGCGGTGAGAGGAAAGGGAGGCCAGGGTCTATACTGCATTATTATGTATCTCCATAAAAGGAAACCGTTGCGCCTCAAAAGTGGTTATTCTCCCTGGCATACCTGCTGACATTACAGGATAGAGGCTGCTGATATTGTTCTTTCGCTTACCCGCCTCAGTGGGGGGTTTAATTTGGGGATTGCTCCCTCTCGGATTGCTCCGGTAATGTTAGCTTCGACAAAGTTAGTGGTCGGTACTTTCTCGCTTGGCACTGTCTCCCAAATGACTGTTTAACCTAAGAGTTTTAGAGCTACGGACTAGCTACGCATCCGTAGGTAAGAACGTGACATACCCGACACTCATTTTGTAAACAAATAGAGTGCGGGCTTCCTCTTTCAACGGGAGAGCCTTATTCGCAGCCCTCTCTAAGCTGGTCTTATCCTCCCTCCGTAGGTTTTACTCACCTTTATGTGGTACTCACTAGCAAGATAATTACTTATCTTTTCCGGCAGACTCCCTGTGTCCCAAGGAGTAGAATTGTTGATTTTTTCACCCATCCATCAGCTCTTTTACGGCTTAGCTGGATATTGGGGCTACCAGTCAGAAACTGATAGGTGGTGTCTAGCCTTTATACAACGGAAAGTTCGCCCACCACGGCTACTCTTATCATCCCCGCTTAGTTCGAGCCTATCATGGATTCGCTATCGCTCAATTTGTTTGGTGCTCGTTTTCATCCCGTCACTCATCCTGTAAACGGATAGAGTGCGGGACTTCCAACTCGTATTAGTTAAACGCCTTGCCACTAACGCAGGCATTACTGACTGAGTCTGGTCAACTAGGGCTATGTTTCAAGCCCCCGTTATAGTCGGTACTCCGATTTAACGGTGGGTTGTTGACTGCCTATAAGTTGATTCCAAAATCGTAGAAACTGCTAATTCCGGTCGATCGACTCCAGCACAGAGGTGATACAGGCGATCGCGGGTTCGGCAGATCTAAAAGATTTTGATTTTTGTTCTCTAGTTCTAGCACGGACTGGGAAATTATGTTATACTACTTTTGAGTTGGATCGACATAAGTCGATCTAACGGCAGTTGGCCGAGCGGTTTAGGCAGCGAACTCATAATTCGCCCCAGGCAGGTTCAACTCCTGCACTGCCGATTTTAAGGTACGTAGTTGCGCTTGGGCGCTCTTGTCTATACTACTGATTGGAAAAACTGAGAATCTGTTTCGGCCGTTAAGGTACGTAGTTGCGCTTCAGCGCTCTTTCATGAAGCAAAGAGCGCTAAAGCGCAACTACGTACCTAAGTCAGTTGTGTCCCGGATGTTTCGAGGCTAACGAGCGACATCAACCCTTAATCAATTCCACTCCGTCGCGCCCGTCAAGTTCTTGAACATAAACCTTAACTTGTTCTTCCTTGGCTGTCGGCAACTTTTTACCCGTAAAATCCGGCTGAATCGGTACTTCTCGGTGGCCGCGATCGACTAATACCGCCAACCAAATTTTCTCCGGCCGCCCGTAATCGTTTACCGCATTCAAAGCCGCTCGAATTGTTCTACCTTTATATATAACGTCATCTACCAACACCACCGTTTTGCCGGTCAAATCGAAAGGAATTTCTGTTTTAGCAGGTGTCCGCATCGCAACTCGATCCAAGTCATCTCGGTAAAACGTAATATCCAAAGCACCCACGCATACTTTGACTTGTTCGAGGACTTCAATTTGAGCTGCCAACATTTGAGCTAAAGGCACTCCTCTAGTATGAATCCCCAACAGCACTAAGTCCGAAGGAGCTCCTGATTTTTCGACAATCTGGGAAGCGACGCGGGTGAGAGTGCGCCTCACTTCATCCGGGGATAAAATCTTAATAATTTTAGTCATTGCTGGCTGCGAGCTAATGGTTGGCTGTTGGCGAATCGAACAATTTTAGATTTTAGATTTTAGATTTTAGATTGACTGGACAAATTAATCTCAGGGTTGGAACAATTATTAGATGTGAGACTTCGGCGTTAGTGTCAGCGTCGAACGATTTTAGATTTTAGATTGACTTGACAGTTGAATCTGGGAGTAGAACTACTAACGTCGAAACTTGTTTGGCTCTTCCAGAGGGAGCATCTCATTTTTGAAAAAAGCATCTTTTATTATAGTGCTGTCCCCGCTCGCGAGTATTATACCGCTCGCACTATAAATGCAAAACTAAGATACTCCCCTTCCAGACTCCTGTCGGAGGGCTGTATCTGTCTGCGGGTCAGGCCCATTGTTAGGGAACAAAACATAATAAAGTATAAACAAGCAATGATAGTCCCAACCAAATCAGAAAGCAATACCGAGTTAATTGCAATGCTTGGTCAATTTGCTGCGGTGCGATCGCACGAATCGACTCGCCTAACAGCGGTTTGTGTTTGATAACTCCCCGATAGGAATTTGTACCTCCCAGTTGTACTCCCAAGATGGCGGCGTAGGCGCACTCGCTCCAACCGGAATTGGGACTGGCATCTTTAACAGCATCTCTCTGACAAATCTGCCAAACGTAGATCGGTTTGCCAGATATCAGGGCTAAAGTAATCACTGTTAGCCGACAAGGAATCCATGTCAGCACGTCTTCTAGTTTGGCGCTAAACCATCCTAAATCTGTGTATGGTGCTTCTTTGTAGCCGACGGTAGAATCTAATGTGCTAGCTGCTTTGTAGGCGATCGCACAGGGAACTATCGCCAGATCCCACATCGAGTCAGGAGCGATCGGTCGATCGATAACAGTTAATAATAGATGCGGCAGAGCGAACCCAACTAATCCATAAAATAGCGGGGCACTCACGCCATCTACTGCATTCTCTGTTACAGTTTCTAACAATGCTCGCAGAATTTCTGGCTCAGATAAGTTTTCGGTATCCCGACCGACGTAAAGGCTCAACCTTTCTCGCGCCTTGACTAGATCTCCAACATTTAAAGGCGCTAGCACGTCCTCAGCAGCAGCCCTCAAACTGCGACCGGCAAAACAGCTAGCCAGCAAAATGGTTTGTAGGGCAATGCCTAAAACAGGATGCACCCAACTAGCAGCAAGGACGATCGACCAACTGACAGTATAACTGCCTATAATCAGCCCGATCGCTAGTATTGTACCAGCACATCGTAGCAGCAGTTGGTGCCGCTCGCCTGGGGGACGATCGCCAGAGAGAGGCATTTTGTCTGCGGGATTGTTCCATATATTAAAGACAAATCGAGTATAGCGGTCGATCGCCCAACCCATCGCCTGCACGGGATGCGGCCAACCCCAAGGATCGCCGATCGAATAATCCAATACCGCAGCTAAAATCAAAACAGTAAATTCATCCGGCATTATTATATATGGTGTTCAACATGATAGTCCCTTCGATCGCTAGTGAGCGATCGGGTAGCTGCTGTTTTAACTGCTGCTACATCGAGCGGAGTGTGATTTTTTAGAGCCGATTTTAACTGCTGAGATGACTTTCGTCGTGCAGTTCGTGTACGTTCTGTTCCCAATTAACACCGTCAAAGGGTAGAATCTGAAATTGGGAAACGGCATAGTCGTCAAGACAGCGGACGTTGACATCGAATTGATCGGGATGCGATCGGGGACGATAGAACGAGTGAATCCCACAAATCCGGCAGAAAGTATGTTTAGCAGTGCCTGTATTAAATGTATAGGTTGTCAAAACATCTTCCCCGCAGAGCAAGGTAAAACGTTCGGGCGGCACAATCAGGTGCAAAAATCCTTTCTTTTTACAGATAGAGCAGTTGCAGTCAGATGACGAGTGTTTGTCAACCGTGACTGTGAAGCGGACAGCACCGCAACGTGTGCCACCAGAGTAGGTAACAAGTGTTGCGTCCATGTGAGTTGGCGATCGAATGAATGAACTTACCATCTAAATGATAAAGCTAGTTTCTTCTCCGAGAGCAGCTTGCCAACTGCGGACATCATAGTATAAGTCTTCGAGGGAAATACTGTACAGCGCTTCGGCCAGTTTTTTGTGCAATCGGTTCCACAAACTGAATGTTACCCAGTCCTCTGGTTGGGTAGCGTCAGGAGAATGTCGAGGTAAAGGTTCAATAGTTTCCCCTACAGCCTCTAAGATTTGTCCTAAAGAGATTTGAGCTGGCTCCCGAGCCAATTGATATCCTCCCTGGGAACCCCGAACAGATTGGACTAAACCGGCTCGTCGCATTTCAATCAGCAATTTTTCTAGATATGGAGCGGGTAACTCCTGTCGGTTCGCAATCGATTTCACCGATGTCGGCCCGAACCGAGGTTGCAAACTTAGATCCAGTAGAGCTTTGACACTGTAGTGTCCGCGTGTGGTTAACTTCATGGGATTTTAAGAGCGGGGCAAATATTCAGCTAGCTGATAGCTGATAGCTTATGCTACCTAGTTTAGAGATTGCTCGCACGCTCCTGGCAGCTACTCCTCAAGAAAGACTCCACCTTGTTAAAAATATTTAGACAATAGTGGTTAACAATTGAGCCGATCGGTGTAATATAGTTTTATCAAACAATTGGGTTTAAAGCCCCATCCTAAAAAGACGGCTTTCATGATAGAGTAGACTTTGTTGATTCGCGAGATATAAAAATCCGGTCTCAACTCTCTTATTTCAAAAAATCTCAAACAGGTTGGGGCATCAACCTGTGGGCGAGGTGATGTTAGACAGGTGAAGAACCTGCAATCGCTGTTTGAACCCAGAATCCCAGCGCCTTTAGGTGGGGGAGTATGTCAAGACCGGCTATAAAGCTAAACTTTCTTGGTCAAACCAAAAACCAACCGAGAAAAAATCCGTACACCACTTGAATATTTCAGGACTCAGTAAATGGCTAAAAAGAAAAATATCGAACCCCTTGAAGGCGAAGATCTGATCAAAAAGGTCAAAGACCTAGAGAATCTGACCAAGGAAGAAAAAGCTAGAGCCTGTGGCTACTATACCGTTACCAAGAACGGCGTAGAACGGGTCAACATGATGAAATTCCTGAATGCGCTGATTGATGCAGAAGGCATTCAGCTAGATGGGAAGCAAAACGGCAACGGACGCGGCGGACGCTCGGCTAGCTATCGGATTAGCGTTCAATCTAATGGCAACTTACTGATTGGAGCTGCCTACACCAAGCAGATGGAACTCCAGCCAGGAGATGAATTTGAAATTTCTCTGGGACGCAAGCACATTCACCTGCGCCAAATCGATCGCGAAGAAGTATCCTAGGTCTTTACAATTTGCTTTGAATTCTTGCTTGAACGGGTTGGTTTGACTTCAAGCATTGACTGCTGGCAGAGAGTGGGCTCTGAAATTTTGTTCTGAAATTTTTCAGTGCGCCTAAAACAGTATGGATTCTATAGATGGCAATGGCTCGATAAAAGTCAGTGCTACTACTTTATATTTTCTGAGAATACCTATTCTCGCCCCTCGCTATATCCGTTTGGACAAGCGGGGGATTTTCCGCGTAGCTGTTGATAGTTGACAGTTGATAGTTGACGGTTGACAGTTGCTCGAACAACGGGGTGCAGCGGCTTGTGCAAGGCGAATATATCCGTAGGGGCGAAGCATGACAAGAGTCAATATGAGATGATAACTAATAACTTAGGAACGAAAATTTAATAACTTACACTCTTAAAAGTGGGATGGGCG
Source organism: Microcoleus sp. PH2017_09_SFU_O_A (assembly GCF_020738625.1). Taxonomy (NCBI): domain Bacteria; kingdom Bacillati; phylum Cyanobacteriota; class Cyanophyceae; order Oscillatoriales; family Microcoleaceae; genus Microcoleus; species Microcoleus sp. PH2017_09_SFU_O_A. Next base: position 18,094 of record NZ_JAEQCF010000016.1, on the reverse strand, counting down.
TCCCGCCCGTCCCTTATAGACGGGCGGGACGCCCATCCCACAATCATTAAAATTGTAAGTTATTTAATTCTCATTCCTTATAGGGAGCATCTCAGTTTTGCAAGAAGCATTTTTTATCGTAGTGCGAGCGTCCCCGCTCGCGTGCTTGTACAAACAAGCACGCGAGCGGGGACGCTCGCACTGTAAATGCCAAATTGAGATGCTCCCTCCTTATATGCGGTCATGCTTCGCCCTATTCCAAAACCAGATGCACCCGAACAACGAAGAGGGAAGAAGGAAAAGGAACAGGTTCGAGGGATTTCAGGATGAAGTTTGACGGACAAGCAGATGTATTTCCCGATTGGAGAGTGACTTTTCCAATCTTGTCTGATGCAACTCTCGTGCTGGCGATCGCCAGCACGAGCTCGTTCATTCCCAAATCTCAAATCTCAAATCTCAAATCTCAAATCGACTGACACCGAAGCAACCAGCTTCGATCGCCCTACGTGAAATTATGGGTCGAAACAGTTACAGTGTTAGGGAGCAATTAGTCAGCAGCCTATGCCTTTGTCCCGATTCGCCTTTCAAACTGTCCGACAACCCACAAAAATACCTCTGCGCTGCGTTCTAGTCGGCTCTTTTGTGGTGCAAATCGTCGCAGCAGTCGGGATGGTCGGATATTTTTCCTTTCGCAACGGACAAAGAGCAGTCGAAGAGCTCGCCCAGAAATTGATCGGGGAGACGGGGAAAAGAGTTGAAGAAAAGCTGAGTGGTGTTCTCGAAAATACTCACTGGGTAAATCAACTCAACGCTGAAGCGATCGATCGCAAGGAATTAAACTTACAGTTAGAAAGCCGCCAGCCTCGGGCAGAAAAGTTCCTTTGGCAGCAAATGCAATCGTTTAAAAGCATTCAGTGGATGTCCCTCGGTTCTGAAAAATCAGGAGAATGTCTCGCCATTTGGCGCAACCCTAAGGACAAGAGCTTGCAAATTGTCGTCGCTAACAAATCTACCAACTCTCAGAACATTTACTACGCTACAGACAACAGAGGAACTCGCACGGTTCAATTAAAAGTAGAAGCAGGAACCTACGATGCTCGCCAGCGCCCTTGGTACAAAGAAGCTGTCGCAGCTAACAAACCAATTTGGACGAGCATTTACCCCGGTTTTACTCCGGGGACTGTGTTTATTGCTGCGAGTCAACCGATTCGCGATCGCAATGGTAAATTGCTGGGAGTTAGTGCGGTAGACTTTTCGATCTTGGAAATTCAGCAATATCTCCATCGCCTCAGGTTTAGCAAAACGGGGGAAATTTTCGCGATCGAACGATCGGGCTTGCTGGTTGCCAGTTCGAGTCAAGAATCACCCTTTAGAAAGTTGTCGGGAAAGCACCAGCCGGAGCGGCTGAATGTTTTAGACAGCCAAACTCCTGTTATTCGTACCGCAGCTAAGCATTTGTACGAATACTTCGGGGGCTTTGGCGAGATTAAGCAGCAGCATCAACTGAAATTTAACCGAGACGGGCAGGATTATTTTGTGGCAGTGGTGCCTTTTTCTGATAGTTACGGTTTGAACTGGCTGATTGCGATCGCAGTTCCCGAATCCGATTTCATGGGGCAAGTTAACAGAAATACCCGCAATACGATTGTACTTTGTGTGGCCGCGCTACTGCTATCGACCATTGCCGGAGTTCTGACAGCTAGGTGGGTAACGCTGCCGCTGCTGCGTCTCAACGCAGCAGCTAAAGATATTGCCCAAGGAGAATTCGATCGCACTGTTGGTGTGAGCAGGCTGGATGAAGTCGGTAAATTAGCCCAGTCTTTTAATGAAATGGCCGCTCAATTGAAAAAATCTTTTGAAGCTTTGGCGTCTAGTGAAGAAAAATTTGCCAAGTTGTTAGAAAGCTTGCCCGTTGGAGTCACAGCCCTGACTCCCACAGGTAGCACTATTTTTATGAATTCGGTGGGAGAAGAGCTCACTGGCAAAAGGGCAATGCCAAGTACAACCGCAGCAGGGCTCTCAGAAACTTATCAGCTTTATGTAGCAGGCACCGATCGGCTGTACCCGATCGATAAGTCCCCGTTTGCACGGGCTGTGAGGGGTGCAACAATGATTGTTGAAGATATGGAAATTCGCCTCGGTGGGAAAATTATTCCTTTGCAAGTGCGATCGATGCCGGTGTTTGACGCTCTTGGCAATGTCCTGTATGTGATTATTGTTTTTCAAGATATCACCGATCGCAAACAAGCAGAAAAAATATTGGCTGACTACAACCGGACTCTGGAAATTGAAGTAGCTTCGCGCACAACCGAGTTAGCCGAAATCAATGCCCGCTTGGAAATCGAAATTGAGGAGCGCAAGCAAGCTACAAAAATTATCCGCAAAGAGCGCGACTTTAACTTCAAGATTATCGAAAATTCTCCGATATTTTTTGTGGCGATCGACTGTGAGGGTAAAATCCTGCGGGTGAATGACTGTATGCTGCAAGCTGTGGGCTATACTGCCGCAGAAGTTATCGGCAAAGATTATTTAGCTATATTTGTACCCGAGGGCGATCGAGCCGGATTGCACTCGATTTTTAAGGCCGTCAAAGCCAGCCCGCAAACGGTTAATGAGCACCGGATTGTCACCAAGTCGGATCGGGGTTTGTTAGTCGAGTGGCACGGTACGCCCGTTTTGGATGAAAATGGCAATTTTGACTTTCTTTTTGGATTTGGGATTGATATTGGCGATCGCAAACAAGCACAATTAGCCTTGCAAAAAAGCGAAGCTCTGTTTCACAAATTAGCGATCACGGTTCCCGGAGAACTTTACATATTCGTGCAACATCCCGACGGCTCAGTCAAGATGGAATATATCAGTCCTATGTGCCGAGAAATTCAAGAATTAGAGCCGGAGGAAGTCAAAAACAACTCTGCTTTACTCTACGAACAAATGCACCCGGACGATCGCCCCAGCCACTTCGAGGCAATTGTCAACAGCGCCACAAATCTTGAACCATTTTCCCACGAGTGGCGGATTGTGACAGCATCGGGAAAACTCAAATGGCTGCAAGGCTATTCTCGCCCAGAATTGCGCGAAAATGGAGATATCGTCTGGCACGGCATAATACTTGATATTAGCGATCGCAAACAAGCAGAACAAGAACTCAAACAAGCCAAAGAAGCCGCAGAAGCTGCCAACAAAGCTAAAAGCATCTTTCTTGCCAACATGAGCCACGAATTGCGAACACCCCTCAACGCCATTCTCGGCTTTGCTCAATTAATAGAACCCAGTGCTAATTTAACTTTGCAGGAACAAGAGAATATTAAAATTATTCGTCGCAGCGGAGAACACTTGCTTCAACTCATTAATCAAATATTAGACTTATCTAGAATTGAAGCTCGACGCATGACACTCAACCCAAAAAACTTTGACTTGTACCGTTTGCTGGGCGACGTGCAAAATATGTTTCAACTTCCCGCACAAAATAAAGAATTGCAATTAATTGTCAACCGCTCGCCCGATGTTCCTCAGTACGTACAAGCTGATGATGTTAAGTTGCGACAAGTGCTGATTAATTTGTTAGATAATGCCGTTAAATTCACCCAAAAAGGCTCAATTTCAGTAACAGTAAGACCCAGAATAGAAGTAGCTATATCTCCAGAACCAAATAATAATATCAATCTATCAGAAGCTCAAAAAAATAATGCTTTTATTTACTTTGAAATTGCCGATACAGGGTTAGGAATTATCCCCGAGGAATTAGACAGTATATTTGAATTATTCGTGCAAAGTTCATCTGGTCAAAAAGTTCAAAAAGGTACAGGTTTAGGATTAAGTATCAGCCGCGAGTTCATCAAATTAATGGGCGGTGACATTACCGCCCAGAGCGAAGTTGGACGCGGCACAGTCTTCAAATTTGATATTCAAGTTGTGACGGGAGTCGGCCCTGTTGAACTTATCAATAAATATGTTACAGTAAATAATGTATCGGAGAGTTCAACTATTGTTACCGAAAAAATATCTGATAGTGCTGCAATATTTACGTTGGACTCTAAGCCGCAAGTTTCCCCAGAATGGACGCGCAATCTCAAACAGGCAGTCCATCAGGCTGACTTCGATTTTATTGCCAAAACAATTGAGGAAATTCGCAGCGATAATCCTATTTTTGCCGAAGTTATGATGAATTATTTAGATAATTTTGATTATCAAAAGATACTGGATTTGATTGCAAAATTTGAGCTGTAGGGTACACCTAATGACTAATGACTAATACCAGTTCTCCCCGAAAAAATCAACATTTGCTCTCCTCTACTTTACCATGTATGAGCGTGTACCTTCATAGTGAATTGGTATAAGGTGCGTCGCTATCAGATTGCCGATTAAGTTTAGGGATTTTTCATGGCGACGCACCCTACGAATACATCGCTAATAATGTTCGCGAGCGGGGACAGCGCTAATGACTAATCTCGATTTTTGGGTGTTTGTTTGTGTTGAGAAAAAACTCGACAGTTATTGAGGTCGATAAACAAATGTTCCTCTTGATTGTTGTCTGACATATTCACTAGATTGTATTGAACATTGTCTCCATAAATAGTTAGAGCAATCTGGCAAACTTCTAAAAATTTAATTAGCCACTGACATTCAGCAGCGGAGTTATCTTGATAGTATTCAATTAATCGAGCAAAACAAAGTTCTAAGTAGGTTTGGGAATACGGTGAGATTAAAATTATCTTTAGCATCAAAATCGCTAGCGTTAAAGGATTTAGTTGAGTCACGAAAATTAGAAATAAGGCGGTTGGTTCCCCAGAATTTTCCACTGTCAAACATTTGATTAGATAATTGCAAGTTCTGAGCAACAGGCTACTGTTCAAACTTTCTTCGTCATTCTGGGGATGAAAATTATCTAAAATATTGATGAGTTGTTGGTGATAAATATCAGAACTATTTTTTTTTTCATTGTAATAACATAAATACTTAATCAGAGATTCCTTGAACTGCTTGTAGGTAATATTTTGACTGTGACTGATAAAAAGATTGGCTAAGCTGCGATAGTTCAACGAGCCTCGGTTGACCAAAATTATTTTGATTAAACGCAGGGCTTCCTCTCCTAAAAGTGTGGGATTATGATAATTTTTAAATTTGAATGTGGCTGACTGAGAGCGAGATGTATACATTGCTAGGTCAAACTTATACTTGTCTTTTAACTTCTGGGACAAGAGTTTGGCAGTTTGGCGTGCTTCGAGGGTGTTTTTAGTATCGAGATATTGAGTGGCTAGCAAATAAGGCTGATAGCGAGAAGTCCAGTGCTTTTCTACGGGCCGGTAGTCGCCGTACTTCAATACAAATAATTTGATGTTTTCATAGTCTTGGCTGCTGACAAAGTTTGTCAGCCACACTTTCAGTCTTTTGAGAATATTGTCTGCGTGAGGCTCGCTGAGGGTTCTCTCGCTAATAATTGTAATTAATTTCCGAGCAAGTTCGTATTGTTTGTTGGATATCCAGTTATTTAATAAGATGTAAGAGCAGCGTTTAAATAAGTTGTTAAATTCTTGTTGACTGTTAAATTCAATTATTATGTATAGGGATTGAATTAATTTAGGGTTAACTGGAGCAATTAGTTCTATAAAGATTTTTTTGAATTCCTGGAGACTAACTTCTGGTTCCGAGTTGTTGATGTGATATATGAAAAATTTGTAAACGATCTCTTGAGCTGCGAAAACTGTCAGCTCTGATTTTTGTAATTGAGCTGTTGGTTGAGACGATCGCGCCTCGGGCAATATATTGTTTTTTAGAGTAGGTAGAACTTTTGACTCTTGGGTTTCGGATTGAGAGGTAACGTTCTGAGATGGCATACCGTCCTCGCTCAGATGATCAATACACTATTATAGTTATTTATTGCTGCTTTGCAGCTAATAATTTAGTATTTTACTTGACTTTTGGGTAGCTACAGTTAAGCCCCCCGATCGCCCTTTTGGTAAGGCAAATCGAGGGGGTTAACTGTTATTTGTCAAGTATCTGAGGGTGTCAAGCAGGGTTTGCTTGAGCTCGTCTTTGCAGGAGGCGGGCAATCTCAGCTTTTTCTACAAGCCCGACTAGGACGCCGTTTTCGCCTGTGACGGGGAGTTCTTGGACTTTGAGTTGTTCGAGGAGGGTGACGACTTCGAGGAGGGACAATTCGGGTTTGACGGTGGTGGAAAATTCGATCGGCTTCACGAGCTCTTTAACTTGAACTTGGGGCCAGCTTCCGGTGGGGATGGTTTTCATGTCGTCAAGGTCGATCGCACCTACCAATTGTCCGGCATCATCGGTAACTAGGAACCGGCGCCAGGTGTGAGTGCTACCGATGACGTAGTTGTTGGCAAATTCTCTGAGGGATAAGTTTTCTGGGACGATCGGGCTTTCGGCAGTCAAAGCATCTGCGGCTGTGAGTCCTGCGAGTTCATTTTGGACTGTGGCATACTGTGCAGACTGACCGGCATTTTGCAGCAAGAACCAACCGATTACTAGATTCCAAATATTGCCGAAGATGCCTGTAGCAATGGCAATCCAGCCAATGATTTGACCGACGCGGCTGGCAAAAATTACGCCTTTGTAAGGGTTGCCGGTAATCTTCCAGACGATCGCTTTGAGGATGTTGCCGCCATCGAGGGGCAAGCCGGGAATTAAGTTAAATAAGGCTAAAGCTAGGTTGATGGAAGCTAAAAGTTGAACGATGGCTGCGGCTGGGCCTGTGAGGGCTGCACCGACGCCGATAACTGTTAACAAACCAGCCAAAAATAAGCTGACTAACGGGCCTGCAATGGCGACCCAAAATGCTTCGGCTGGGGTTTTCGATTCTCTTTCTAAATTAGCCAGTCCGCCAAACAGAAATAGCGAAATCGATTTCACGCCAATTCCCTGTTTGATAGCTACCCAACTGTGTCCTAATTCGTGGGCTAAGACGGAAGCAAATAACAGCAGGGCTGCGAGTAATCCTAGCAGCCACGGCGCTACGGGGCCTAATGTGGGAAACAGGGCTGCTAGTGCGCCGCCGTATTGCCAAGTTACTAAACCCAGGACTAAAAACCAAGAAGCGTTGACAAAAAAGGGAATTCCAAACAGGTTGCCGACGCGAAATGTACCGTTCATAATGGCTACCTCTGATATTATGGGTGAGAGTTTTTTGCTCTCTGTTTCCTTATCGTAACGAAATGTAACTGAGATGTTAATGGTTGAATTAGGGTGTTATCCGTCTGGGGAGGTTCGGTTTGCGGAATAATCACCGTCGAGTAAGGTTCGTAGGGTGCATCTCCATGCAAGCGAATATATCCGTAGGGGCGAAGCATGACGGCAGAAAATATGGGATTATAACTAATAATTTATATGCGGTCATGCTTCTTCAGGCTTCAAAAACCAGATGCACCCGGTTTGATCGTTCGGACTTCAGTCCTCTGAATTAAGGACTAAAGTCCTTACTACGAACCGAAATTCAGTTAATTATCGATCGCATCTTCACCCAGCGGCCGGCTGTAACGCTTCAATTCATCAATCAATCGAGTATCGTTAGAAGCTGTTCTCGCACCTGCTTCGGCAGCCCAGTGCTTCAAATCTTCAATTTGCGATCGCGCGATCGCAGCTAATGGTACTGTATCCTCGATCGACCTCAAAACATCCTCCGTCATCAAATCCCGGCGCTGCCCGTTCACAAAAGTGCCAAAAGCCCGGTACAATCCATCAATCACCACTTGCTCAATTTCCGCACCGCTAAAATTCTCAGAAGACTTCGCCAAAATTGCCAAATCAAAGTCGCGGAATCTAGTGGGGCGCAAACGCTGTAAATGCACCTTAAAAATATCTTGCCTTTCTGATTCCGAGGGTAAATTCAAAAAGAAAATCTCATCAAACCTGCCCTTTCTCAGCAACTCAGCGGGCAAAATCCGCACGTTATTTGCAGTTGCGACGATAAACACTGGGCTAGTTTTTTCCTGCATCCAAGTGATCAAACTGCCGAATACCCGGCGCGAAGTTCCCGAATCGCCGTCGCCGCCGCTGATGATGTTGCCGAAGGCTTTATCTATTTCATCGATCCATAAGACGCAAGGTGCGATCGCCTCTGCCAATTGTATCATTTGCCGAACCCGGCTTTCGCTTTCCCCGACAATGCCGCCGAACAATCTGCCAGTATCCAAGCGCAGCAGCGGCAAACGCCATTCACAAGCAATAGTTTTCGCCGATAAAGATTTGCCCGTTCCTTGAATTCCTACTAACAAAACGCCCTTAGGATTGGGTATACCGTAGCGGCGGGCTTCGTCAGTAAAAGCATCTTGCCGCATCTTTACCCACTGTTTCAAATTCTCCAATCCGCCGACATTTTTTAAGGATTCTCGGGAGTTGCAAAACTCCAAAATTCCGGTTTGGCGAATTGCTTGCTGTTTCTCTTCCAAAACTCCGTCAATATCTGACTCGTTAATTTGCTGTTTGGCGGCCAAAGCTTTAGCTAAAACCCGCCCGATGCGAGCGCGGCTCAAACCTTGACAAGCTTTAACTAATTGTTCCTTTACTAAGCCGCTAACTTGCAACTGTTCCGGCTTTTCCACAACGTGGGAAATTAAATGATTGATTTCTTGGATGTTGGGCAAAGGGAAATCAATTACTGTTACTTCTTCTTTCAATTCCTCCGGCAATTCTAGCGCGTGAGAAGTGAGGACGATCGTTTTTTTGCTGCGCTTCAATTCCCTGGTTAAATTACGTAATTCCCGGATTACAGGAGCACTTGTACTGCTGTAGGGATATTTCAAGATTGGGTGCAAATCTCGGAGTACAAATAGAGTATATTCTTCGACAGCGGTCTTGCCGATGCGATCGAGCGCTGCCATTACTGAACCTTTTCCAGAACCGTTATCTTCCCAGCCGCGCACGATATCCCAGAACAATACTCGGCGCGCGGGTGTTACTTGCAGCGCTACTTGGGCAATTACAGCTTCGACTGGTTCTTCTTCGGCGCCGACAATGTACAGCAGGGAGTACCGGGCGCGAATCATCAAATCCAGTCGCTTGATTAGGGCATCGAAAGGGTTATTTTTACTGCCATTTCGGGCATCTAATTCTTTAGAATTGGGGTATTTTTCTGTCATTTTATTTGATATCTTAGATGTAAATTTAACTTGATTAAATATTTTGTTTGGAGTAAGGACTTTAGTCCTTATTAATCATTTCACCAGACTCAAGGTTTGTAGTAATGACTTTAGTCCATATCAAGGATTTAAACGGACTAAAGTCCGTACTACGAACGAACTTTGAAATTATAACAGAATAGGGATAATTTGGCTACTTAGCAACTTTTCGGGCTTGTTTCACCATGTCAATGAGAGTGTGGTGAGCATCTTCGGCGTCTACTAAAGTGCGATGGCTACGCCCCGGCTTACGCCTACGAACTTTACTCTGACTGGCACTATTTCGTCATTGACTTGAGCGGTTAAATCCATACCGTTGGCATCAATAGCGAGCATTTGAGCTGATGTCGCCTCGGGTTGGCCACCGTAGGCTTGAGCGTACAAAACTACGGCGCTAGCGCGATCGTCGTTCATGTGAGTGCAGATGCGATCGCTAATTTCGGTGGAAAACTTTTCTGACATAGGGATTCCTCATATGCAATATTGCGATCGATTGTACTGTGAATCGGAGTTGACAAGATACTTCGCAATTTGCTAAGATTAAATTCAAATGATTTTAGCGAGTCAAATCGATGCGTAAATTTGTTTGTTATCCACGAACTGTATGCACGTTATCTCTCAATCCGCGGGATTATATGACTGTATGCGATTTAAGGGCGATCGGGTAAATAGCTAGTTTCACAAAAATTCGAGAGTTAACAACACATTTTATAAATTCTGTCAATATCCTGAAGATATATTGTTTGATAGTTAAGAGAGCGATCGGTGCGATCGACTAGATGTTCTGCGTAATTTCTGTAATTATTGCGATTTAATGCTGCAATTTAGATTTAACTCTATTACAAAAATCGACAAAATGACGAAAAGTCGTCAATTGTTCTGGCTTCTCTTCAATTCTTTTCAATAGCTGTTCCAAATAAAAGGGCTTGAGTGCATCTCCGGGTCTTGTTTTAGAATATGTGGTATGTTTAGCTGCCAATAATGCTCTCAAATAAGCTCCGTGAAACTGAGCGTGAGTATGAAATTTGTGATATCTTCCCATCTTTTCAGGACACTCAATGGAAACATCGTAATACTTATTATAATCTAATAAATCTAATAAAAGTTGGCTTTGATGATCTCTTAAATGTTGAGGATGTCTTGAATAAATATTGCGATTGCCCAGAAGCCAACTTTCCAAGCAGCGATTTTGAACAATTAGCACAAGTTCTGTATTTTTTAATACTAGCTTTTCCTGATTTAAAAAATCATAAATTTCTGCGTACCTTTCCGCAACAGTATTTTCTTCCGCATCAAAGCACACTACAAAATAGTTGTATTTTCCACTTAAGTTAATTTCCTCAATCGAAGGAGGAATAAAATCATATAATGATGGATATCCTTCACCACTAATCAGGTAATAATTTTTTTCATTCACCTCATCGTAACTCTGAACTCGTGTTAATTCAGGCAACAGATGACTTAGCCAAGCTGGATAAACTTTTCTCTCCGATTGCATCCCTTCGACTAAAAAATATAAATTCATTCAACTTTAATTCCTTCGCTATATTCTTCGAGATTAATCAATTGTGTAAAAGCCTGATGCCTAGATTTTCCCAGGTTCAAATCTTTCGCATCAGTTACCGTTACTACACCTCCCTTGCGAGTTACTATTTTCCAGTATTCCATGCTGATATTGTTGATTATGTACGGGTGATGACTGGTGAGGATAAATTGAATATTTCGGTTTTCCGTGAGCAAATCGGTAACAACATCGATACAGTTAATCCCCAAGCTGTTTTCAAATTCATCGATCAGAATTACAGTTCCTTGTGGCGACAAGTACAGTTCGCTAATGAGAATTAGCGTTTTCAACATTCCCGACGAAATGTTATTTTGCAAAATCCAATCATTGATACTTTTCTCTTTGATCTGAATCGGAAAATTCGGAAATAATGGATTGTCATCATTTTCGACTGCTTCTATTTTAATATCTTCAATTTGAGGAAATATATCTATAAATTTGCGTTTGATTTCATGAAAAGTATCTGGGTGATGGCGAGCAATTAAAGCAATTTTGATTAAAATTGGTAAATTACTTGATTTGATATCATCTAGTGAGAAAATATTAGTTGAAAATATCGATATTACCCTGTGAGGCATACCAAAAACTTCATTAAAAGAAACACTAAGATTGTCACTATAAATGATTTTATTAAAACCTTGCTGAACAGGTAAAATATCTTCCTCTTGATTTAAGATTTGTACTGCGCTTTGAAAAGGTGATAATTTGGGCGTTGTGTTACCTTTAAACTTGATTTCAGTAGAGTTTCTTTCGATAATTGTATCTCCATTTCTAGATAAATGCTCGCGGACAATCCTAAAGTTACTGGCTTCGTCTGCCTGATTAGGAATTATGACAGGATTTTTTTTCGTTTCAAACTCGCCTTGCCATTGGTACTCCACATCATCATCTATTGTCGAAAATGTGATATCCCACGCTAAGCCATTTAATGAAGCACCATTTGCTATCTCTTTTAACCTCGAAATTCCTTTGAGTATTTGAGTTTTGCCAACGCCAGATACCCCAACTAGCAAGGCAAGATTGGAAAAATAGATTGGTTCAAAACGCCACTCTAATACACGATCGCAAAAAGCTACTTTCTTAATTCTCATTTTCCGCTCCTATCTATTAATCATCTGCGTCCATCAGCGTTAATCCGCCGACATCTGCGGTTAAAAGCTGACATAATTTTGCCGCCACCAAGCGCGGACAAACTTAATTTCCTCAAACGTATAACGTTCTTGCAAATACTCATAAATTACTCTCAATCTCTCATCTCCAACAACTTCAATTGCTTGTACAATTGCCTGTTGGCTTTCCGATTCTACTAACAAATTTATATCAACTTCCCGACCCATATCCATCAATTCTACCAGATGTCCCGCAATAGTAGTCGGACTCATGCCCCGCGCATTGGCTATGGCTTGAACCGTCAAACCTTGGCGGTATAATTCCCAGGTTTGCATCTGCGAATAAGATGGAGCATTAGCAAGAGTGGGAAGATTTGCGACATCAGCAGATGCTGTACCGATTGGCAATCCTTGTTCTTTGCAAAAAGTGTGAATAGCCTCTAAGAAAACTTTGCCGTACTTATCTCGCTTGTTGCTACCAACGCCGTAAACTTCCTCAAATTCGGTGAGATTTTGCGGGCGTTTTTCTGCCATGTCTCGCAAGCTTCTATCGGCAAAAACTACGTAAGGCGGTACAAATTGTTCGTCGGCAATTTGTTTGCGGAGACTTCGTAATATGGAAAATAAGCCTTCTACTTCTACTGCTAAAGAGCGAGTTCTTGCCTGTACTTCCCGCGGCGCTTCAATGGCGATTTCAACTGTGCGCTGGCGTTTCATGATTTCCCAACTTTTCTCGTTGAGTTTTAAAATGGGAAAGCCGTCTGTTTTTTCGTCTAAAAAACCTTGGTTGATCAGCGAACGACTTAACTTTTTCCACTCGTCGGCAGTTCTATCTTTGCCAATGCCGTAGGTGGAAAGTTGGTTGTGCTGGTATTGCAATATTTTTTGACTTTTGGAACCCCGCAGCACGTCTATAATGTGATTCATCCCGAATTTCTCTTGACATCTGGCGATGCAGGAAAGAAATTTCATGGCTTCAAGCGTCCAGTCTTCTACGGGTTTTTTGTTGCAACAGTTGTCGCAGTTGCCGCAATCGCCGGGAAATGAATCGCCGAAATAACTTAGTTGGACTGTGCGGCGGCAATCGCTGGATTCTGCATAGTTGATTACTCGCCGTAGTTGTTGGCGGGCTATTCTTTGTTCTTGTTCGTCGGGTTTTTGTTCGATGATGTATTCGATGGTTTTGACATCGCCGAATCCGAAAAATAAGGTGCAGTGGGATGGTTCGTTGTCTCTGCCTGCGCGGCCTGATTCTTGATAGTATCCTTCTAGGTTTTTGGGTAAGTCGTGGTGAATTACAAATCGCACGTCTGGTTTGTTGATTCCCATGCCGAAGGCGACTGTTGCTACCATTACTTGTACGTCGTCGCGGATGAATCGGGTTTGGTTGGTCGATCGATCTACATCGCTCATTCCGGCATGGTATGGTAGGGCTTGGATGCCACTTTGCTGCAATTTGTAGGCAACTTCGTCAACTTTTTTGCGACTGAGGCAGTAGATGATTCCTGAACCGCCTTTTTTTTGGATGATTTGCAAGACTTCGGCAAAACTGTGCTTGGTTTTTTGGCGGACTTCGTAGTATAGGTTGGGGCGGTTGAAGCTGGCGACGTGGATGTAGGGATTTCGCAGGTTTAGCTGCTGGATGATGTCTTGGCGGACGCGCTCGGTGGCGGTGGCTGTTAGTCCCATAATGGGGATGTCTGGGTAGCGATCGCGCACTCGCTCCATTTGCCTGTATTCTGGTCGAAAGTCGTGTCCCCATTCTGAAACGCAGTGGGCTTCGTCGATCGCAAATGCCGAAATTCCTAACTTAGAAGCTACTATATCTAAAAACGGTAAAAATCTCTCGCCCAGCAAGCGTTCGGGCGCAACGTACAGTAGTTTAATTTTACCTTCGAGAATTGCTGTTTCGCGCGATCGGGTTTCCATCGCGCTCAAAGTGCTGTTGAGAAAAGTCGCCCCAATCCCATTATCCTGCAAAGCTTCCACCTGGTCTTGCATCAGGGCAATCAGCGGCGAAACCACCACCGTCAATCCCGGTTTCAACAAAGCCGGTAATTGAAAACACAAAGATTTGCCACCGCCAGTCGGCATGACAATCATCATATCGCGTTGTTGTAAAGCAGCTTCGACAATTTCCCGCTGGCCCGGGCGGAAAGAGTCATAGCCAAAGAAATGTTTGAGGGATTGTTCGAGGGATGAGGGCGCGAGAGATGTTGGCGGATTCGACCCTGACATTTGCAGTAATTGGTTGTTGACTTCAACCTTATTCTAGGTCTTTTGAGCACAAATACAGTTACAATATTTGAGAATCTCAATTTAAGCAGATAAACCGATGCCGAAAGCAATTTGGAATGGTGCCGTTTTGGCCGAGAGCGATAAGTGCGAAATGGTAGATAATAACTATTATTTCCCGGCGGATGCCATCAACCGCGAGTATTTCAAGGATAGCAGCACTCACACTACTTGCGGTTGGAAAGGTGTTGCCAGTTACTATAGTGTTGAAGTCGGCGGACAGGTTAATAAGGATGCTGCTTGGTACTATCCTACTCCGAAAGATGCTGCTAAAAATATTGCAGGATATGTTGCTTTTTGGAAAGGAGTTAAGGTGGAGGCTTAGGTCTTTTTCGCAGGTTTCTTAGCCACGATTTAGACAAGTCAAGATAGAGGACACAACGTTGTTGTGTCCCTACGGGTTATTTGAATTAAATTTGATATAATACCGGGCGGTTGAAACCGCGTCTATACAAACCAAACCCACCTCAGTGGGTTGAAGAATGATATGATACCGGGCGGTTGAAACCGCGTCTATACAAACCAAACCCACCTCCGTGGGTTGAAGAATGGACGGAGATTAATTCAAGATAATTTGCGAGTTTTGCAATTCAAGTCTAATTCCTCTTAATTTTTAATCTTGTTCCCAAGCGGCGGCCGCTTCCCATCCCAAACCGCGACGAACGACAATTGGTTTGTTTTCAGTTAAATCGAGAATGGTAGAAACTTGATATCCTGGATCGGAATCATCATCGACAATGATATCTACTAACTTTAAAAAACAGTCAAATAGTTCAGCTTTGCCAAAGCTTTCTGCTTTTGCAGCAGGTACTGGTGCAGCACCTTCATCATCAGTGGTAATGTGAGCAGATGTGGAAATAATCGGATTTCCCAAAGATTCTAGAAGTGTAAAACAAAGCGGGTGGTTGGGAACGCGAATTCCCGTGGTTTTGCGTTTTGGGTTCATTACCAATTTGGGCACTAATTTGGTAGCTGGTAGCAGAAATGTGTAGGGCCCGGGGATTAACCGCTTGATGATTCTGTATGCTTCATCGGTGACGGCAGCATACTCGGTGATATTTGACAATGAGGAACACATAAATGTTAAAGGCTTATCATTGGATAGTTGCTTGATCCGCCTGACTCGTTCTACGGCAGATTTGGAGTTGAGATCGCAGCCGATCGCGTAAACTGTATCTGTGGGATAAAGCATCACGGCCCCATCTTTGAGAGCTTTTGTAATCTTCTCGATTCGGTCTTTCTGGGGTGCAACTGGATGGAGTCCGTAAATAATTGCCATGTTAATATATTCCAGGCTAAGTGGGCGATCGACAAATGTGCTAAAACAATCAATGTTGAAAATTAATTGTTAATAATGAATAAAATAGCTTATTTTGACTGCCCAACCGGCATTGCTGGCGATATGTGCCTCGGAGCTCTTGTACACGCGGGCGTTCCCTTAGAGTACCTAATCGAAAAACTCCATTTACTAGGCATTTCGACTGAGTACCAATTGCGGGCCGAATTAGTTCACCGGAATACTCAACAAGCAACTAAATTTTATGTCGATTTAGCTGCGGATTTGCCTTTAAAATCAAACAATCTGGCTGCTGACTCCGCCCTCGATCCCTCGGAAACTGAATCGCCGACTTTCGATGCGCGCCACCACCATCACGGGGAAGAACATTCTCACACTCACGGCGAAGCAGATGCGGAAATTAGCCACACTCATCACCGCCACTTACCAGAAATTGAGCAAATTATCGTCGCTGCAAAATTGCCTCCGCGGGTGGAAGCTTGGAGTTTGGCCGTATTTGGCAAGTTAGCAGATGCAGAGGCTGCCGTACACGGTATTCCCCCCAGTGAGGTTCACTTCCACGAGGTGGGGGCTACGGATGCACTTGTTGATATTGTCGGTACTTGTTTGGGTTTGGATTGGTTGGATATTGATGAGTTTTACTTTTCGCCGATGCCGACTGGTGGGGGTACGGTGAAGGCGGCCCACGGTAGGTTAGCTGTACCTACGCCTGCTGTGATGCGGTTGTGGGAAACGCACCGAGTACCGGTTTATAGTAATGGAATCGATCGCGAATTGTGCACTCCTACAGGAACTGCGATCGCCTGTACTCTCGCCTCTGCTTTTGGCCCGCCGCCACCGATGCAAGTTCAGCTAATTGGTTTGGGTGCAGGTTCGCGAAATCTGGCAATTCCTAATATTTTGCGCCTCTGGATTGGGGAGAAGGAAGAAGGAAGAAGGAAGAAGGAAGAAGGAAGAGGGAAGAAGGAAGAAGGAAGAGGGAAGAAGGAAGAAGGAAGAGGGAAGAAGGAAGAAGGAAGAAGGAAGAAGGAAGAAGGAAGAGGGGAGAAGGAAGTATTTAACCAATTCCCAATGCCCAATTCCCAATGCCCAATGCCCCATTCCCAAGAAACAGTCTGTGTTTTGGAAACGCAAATTGATGATTTAAACCCGCAGGCGATTGGGTATGTTTTTGATGCTTTGTTTCTCGCCGGAGCTCTGGATGTTTTTACTACACCAATTGTGATGAAAAAGTCGCGGCTGGGGGTTTTGTTAAGTGTGATTTGTCATCCCGAATTTCAGGATGCTTGCGAAGCTGTGATGTTTCGAGAGACTACTACTCTGGGAATTAGGCGATCGACTCAACAGAGAACTATTTTGGATAGAGAAATCCAGAAAGTTCAAACAGAATACGGCGAAGTGCAAATAAAAGTTGCTAAGTCGGGAGAAACGATTGTTAACGTACAGCCGGAATACGAAGATTGTGCGGAAATTGCCAGACTTAAAAATGTTAGTTGGCGCGAAGTTCATCGGTTGGCGCTGCAACTTTGGTACGATCGTTAAACAGTTGACAGTTGACAGTTGACAGTTGACAGTGGGTGCAGCGACCTGTGCAAGGCAAATATATCCGTAGGGGCGAAGCATGACCGCAGTCAATATGGGATTATAACTAATAACTTATATACGGTCATGCTTCTTCAGGCTTCAAAAACCAGATGCACCCTTGGCAGTTGATTTGAGTAGGTACACAATGGACACCTTACATAAAGGTTTTTTACAGGTTTTTACAGCAGTCTGCGGGTTTGTAAAATTTGTTGTTGCAATTCCTCGAAAGCGGGCAGTTTTGAGTTAGGATTTTTGTCAATGAGATCCTTTATTTGGTCGATTAGCTCGATCGCCAGCGGTACGCCAAGTTGCAATTGTTCCAAGACATCCCGCTGGGCAAAAACGGCTTCGGGTGTGCCTTCTAGAATCAGTTTTCCGCAATCCATCACAAACACCCAATCGGCCCAGCGGTAGATGAAATCGAGGTCGTGACTTGCTAAAAGTATGGTGGTTCCGGCTGCGTGAATTTGTTGCAGCAAACCGATCAGTTGTTTGGTGTGGCGCGGATCGAGATAGGCGGTAGGTTCGTCTAGCAGCAGCAGTTTGGGTTTGAGTACCATGATATCGGCGATGGAAACGCGCTTTTTTTGTCCTAAACTAAGGTTGTGGATTGGTTCGCGGGCGAGTTCGCTTAAGTTGAATTGCTCGATCGCCTTTTTTACCTGTTGAGCAATTTCGGATTCTGGCAATCCTAGATTGTACAATCCGTAGGAGATATCCTCTTCGACTGTGGAAGCAACTAACTGATGTTCGGGATTTTGAAAGACGAGTCCGATTTGTTGGCGCAGTTTCATGAGAGATTTGCGATCGTAACGAAACGGTTCGCCTTCCCAGCGAATGATTCCCTGTTGCGGTTGGTACAAGCCATTTGCTAGCAGAAACAAGGTGGTTTTGCCGCAGCCGTTTTGACCGATGAGCCCGCAGCGCTTCCCCGCCGGGATTTTGAGGCTTAAATCGTGAATTGCTACTCGCGAAGTGCAGGGATATGAGTAAAAAGTGCGATCGAATTCTAGAATTGATTGAGACATATATTGGTAATTGGTAATTGGTAATTGGTAATTGGTAATTGGTAATTGGTAATTGGTAATTGGTAATTGGTAATTGGTAATTGGTAATTGGTAATTGGTAA